>CAIPOF010000050.1 GCA_903866605.1 uncultured bacterium
AGAGTTCGGCGTAGCGAAGTGCAATGAAAAAGTGTTTACATTTTTTCATAAGCAAGCGGAGGAGGCTTCAGCCGATATCCTGTTCTCTTTTCTGCGAATGAGCGGAGGAGGCTTCAGCCGATATCCTGTTCTCTCCGCCAATAAACTTGTGCTTAAATAGTCCTTCTCGGTCGTTTTTTGATGATATAGTAAATGCATGGACAAAACAGATGAAAAAGAAAGAAAAATTCAAAAAAAGTTGGTAAACATTCTAAACGATAATTCAGAACCAAAAAATCGAATACAAAATTTTTTATTCAAAACCGACAGGACCGAGAGAATCCATAAACGAGAGTCTAATTTTGCCTTTTTGTATTTATTCGAACTCATATTGCGCAAGAAAAAAGTCCTAGATCTATTTTGTGGGACGAATTCTATAAAACATTTTTCTGAACTAAATCACACCAAAGCTAGTGTTACGGGTGTCGATAATTCCGAAACAAATACTTATTGCGATGTTAAGTCAGACGTTATCGATTTACCCAAAGTTTTAGAACCCAATAACCAATTTGATATTATTACTAGTTTTGGTGGAACTATGTCTGAAAACTATTCTATTGACTACAGTTACTTAAGAAAGGATGGGTTATTAGTACATGGTTATTCAAAAAGCTTTTTTACAGATAACGATATTGAGTCGCAACTTAATTGTGATGAAAACACAAAAGATAAATGGATAATGGAAATACTGAAATATTTTCAACCGATTATCATACTTAAGGTTACAGACATCCATCTAATAATTAAGTGGCCATTGCAAAACGAACAATTAAAAATAGATGAAGATATGGTATATTTAATTTTTCGCAAAAGGTTAAATATAATGGCATTGATTAAGTAATCCGAAAATTCGACTCAGATACGCCAGCCAGGTCAAGGTTATCTTTCTGGAACATCCACTAACTCCCGCCAGTCAAAACTATATAGGGAACAGCCCTAGATAACTTAAGCCATCATTCGTGACGTAGATATCAATATGGTTCTGACTTCGTTCAATACGCTCCGCCAATATATATAAGTTGTGTATAATAAATTTAATCGTGGAATTTATAACATTAATTATTACAGTCATCGGATTATCACTTTTTGAAATTATATCGAGTATTGATAATGCTGTCATTAATGCCGACGTATTAGGTGGCATGAGTAAACGCGGCAGGCGTTGGTTTTTGGTGTGGGGGTTATTGTTCGCTGTTTTTGTTGTTAGGGGTTTATTACCATGGGTGATTGTCTGGTCAACAATGCCACAGTTGGGTTTTATAGGCTCGTTGACGGCAACTTTTTCAAGCGATCCTAGCGTTGTAGAAGCAGTTGAAAAATCAGCACCAATTTTATTAGCTGGTGGTGGAATATTTTTAGTATTTCTTTTTGTACATTGGCTATTCATGGAACCAAAATCATTTGGTTTGTGGCACGAAAGATTTTTTGTCAAACAAGGTATTTGGTTTTACGCTACTGTATCGATTATTCTTGCCGCTATCGTATGGTTTGCGCTCAAAACAAACCCATTAATGGCTTTTGGGGCAGTTATTGGCTCAACAGTATTTTTCATTACAAATGGGTTTAAACTAAATGCTGAAATAGCCGAAAAAGGACTTGTCAGGTCAAAACGTTCAGACGGCAGTAAAATTATATACTTGGAAGTTATTGACACAACTTTTTCAATTGACGGTGTATTAGGTGCATTCGCTTTCACTATGTCAGTACCACTAATAGTCATTGGCAATGGAATCGGTGCACTAGTTGTACGTCAGTTAACTGTCGGTAATATTGAACGAATTAAAAAATATCGCTATCTTAAAAACGGTGCGATGTATTCAATATTATTTCTAGGGATGATTATGTTATCTGATGCATTCGGTATGAATGTTCCAAGTTGGATGTCTCCAGTGATTACCATTATGACCGTTGGATATTTTTTCAATAAATCTCATCGCGAAATAAAGTTCGGCAATCATTAGCATCAACTTCCAGACCCGACTGTTCCGCCAAATTGAAAGTAAAAGTGATTAAAAAATTATTTTTTTTGATTTAGTTCTCGATCTATTTTCGAAAGTGTTTCTATCGTTTTAGATAACAGATACATAGAAGCAGCGATAGAAACAATGAATACACCAATTCCAACCGGCGAACCCCAGCCTAAGATTTCGATAATATTTACCATTCTACCTCCTTATTTAATTAATTTGATTATACCATCAAATTATTCATATTTTATTAAGAAATTATTCTGTTCGTAATATTATTTACCGATTATTGCATCCAGCATTTTGGTTCGTGTGACGAGTATTGCGGGGATAATGCCAGAAATTACAGCTACCCAACTAACAATTTCAACTCGGGAAATATATTCGAGCCATGTTAAATTTAATACTGCATCTGCAATAGGCAATGTAAATGGATTAGCGATAAAATATGGAACTAAGACAAATTGGAATATTAAACTCCCTAATAGTATACCCAATGTCGCATAAACGGCTGCGATAATCGCGTAACTGGATACAATAATATATGGCTTAATTCCGATTGCTCGTAATATGCCAATTTGCCTCCGCCTGTTTATAATATCGACATAGATCACGATAAAGGTTGTCACGGACGCAATTATAACTCCGACAAAGGTTAATAGGGCATTAATGCTTGTGAAACTAGTACTTGTAGATTTCATCATGCCTGCAGCTTCACTCCACATGAAGACATCTAGTGAAGGGTTTTGTGATTGTAGCTTTTTTAAAACGGCATCTTGCTGATTATTCGCAGTTTTTACATTGACTGTAGTAGCATTGTCTATCATTTTTGGTGCTATATTTTTTAATGCTTTTTCTGTAATAAAGGCTCTGGTGTCTGATTCAATAAATTTTGTATAAAATATTCCTTTTACGGTAAACTTTTTTTCAAATCCATCGAAAATAACATTAACTTTGTCACCAACAGAGACACCTTTTAAGGACGTAGAGTTTAATTCAACATCTTTTCCACCTACAATTTGTCTGCCAATAATAATTTTGTCGTCATCATTATTATCCAGGTATTTACCATATGACATTTTTTCTGAAATATTTATTACTTTTGAATATTCTGTCGGGTTAATTGCAAGTATTGGCCATCTGCCGGTACGTGAATTGTATTCAATTCTGGCTGGTATTTGGAAACTTGAGGTTGCTGCCTGAACACCATTAACATTTTCAGTATTTTTTATTAGTTCATTTTTGTTACTGATATAGTCAGTGCCCTGTTTTGGGTTCATATATATATTGCCAGTCATGGTGTTAATCACTTGCTGGTTGCTGCCCTGAACAATTCCATTGAATAGGGCCGATACGAATATTAAATTTATAAATGCAACGGCCATTAAAACGATGGTTAATATAAGGGTCCATTTTCGTCCACGTCTAATGGATTGGAACGCTAAATAAAATGGTAATTTGAACTCATTTTTCATTTAATTTACCATCTCGAAGATTAATGATTCTTGATGCATAGATATATTCTTCTGGTTCGTGCGTTACCATAGCGATTGTTATGTTATCTTGATTGTTCAATTTTTTGAAAATATCTAAAATATGTTTTGACGCAACACTATCCAGATTAGCAGTTGGTTCATCGGCGAAAATTATTTTTGGATTATTGACTAATGATCTTGCGATGGCAACCCTTTGTTGCTCGCCGCCAGACAACTGAGAGGGCAGGCGTTTCATTTTATCTTTTAGATCAACCTTTTTTAATAGTGAAACGGCTTGTTTTTTAGCTACAGAAAACTTATTTATCATCAATGCTGGCAACATCACATTTTCTAATGCAGTTAGTTCCTGGATAAGTGCATATTCTTGAAAAATGTAACCCAAAGATTCTAGTCTAAGTTTCATTTTTTGGCTTTCGTGTAAATCAGAAACTTTTTCACCATTTATGAATATTTCACCAGAATTAGGATTGTCCAAAAGGGCCATCAAATGCATTAAGGTCGATTTTCCCGAGCCGTTTCTGCCAGTAATCATCAAAAACTCCCCAAATGGTATTTCAAGTGAAATATTATTAACGGCATGAGTAATATTTCCGCCTGATTTATAAGACTTTTTTATTGAGTTTATCACTATTGCGGATTTTTCATTTTTCACAATAATTATTATACAGATAAGTTTGAGATGTGTGTAATTTAAGCACTGATGGACATAATGTTATTTATTAACATTTTTATTAAAAAACTGATAGAATAATAGGGATGGTCCGATTGGAATACTTGGAAAAGTTAACGGAGTAAAAATAGGAGTAGGTATGTATATTATTGAAGAATTTCTAAAAACAATATTTGATTTTTTGCCAAAGGTTCCATTTTTATTGATTGGGATATTGGCTGGCTGGGCGATCATAAAGCTGATGATTTTTGTATTGAAAAGATCACTAAGGCTAGCTAGGGTAAAAAGAGACGTATCTGGGCTTATCATAACAACATGCAGATTTATCCTATGGATAATACTGGTAGCTGTGATTTTGCAAGCTTTGGGCTTTGGCGGTATAGCAATCGCTATAACTGGTTCGGCGGCACTTGTGGCAGTTTTTCTATCAGCCAGCGTTGGACCAACACTATCAAATATATTTTCAGGAATATTTTTAGCTGGTGACCCAGATATCAAGGTTGGCATGAAGATTATTACAAATTCTGGCGATACAAAAGGTGTTGTAAAGGCTATTGATATGAGAAAAGTTAGAATTGAGGATGATAAAGGTATTTTACATATAATTCCGAACTCTGTTGTTGAAAATGGGGAATGGGTAGTAGTTGATAGAAATAAAAAAATTCCTATCAAGCAAGCTGTAAAATAGTGAATACGTACAACTGGTATTCAAAATTAATTAAACCATTTTGGTCGCCTCCACCTTGGATTTTTGGACCTGTTTGGTCAATTTTATACATATTAATTGCCATTTCTTTTGGAACCGTCTTTTTTATGTTTTTTAAAAGTCAGATTGGTTTTTTGGTCATGTTGCCTTTTGCCTTAAATTTAATTTTTAATTTTTTATTTACAACTTTGCAATTTGGGCTAAAAAACAACTGGTTAGCGTCGATTGATATTATTTTGATATTGGGAACTATTATTTGGTCAATGATAGTTATTTTTCCGAACGCACAGTGGATATCCTATATCCAAATACCATATTTAATATGGGTTACATTTGCAACCGTGTTACAATTAAATATAACCTATTTAAATAAATAATATGTTTATACAACTATATTTAATATCCCTACCAGTATTTCTAGCCATTGACATGGTTTGGTTGATTTTTGTTGCCAAAAGTTTTTATGCTCAGCAAATAGGTTTTTTGCTAAAAACAAATGTTAATTGGCCAGCCGCGATTATATTCTATTTGTTATTTATCGTTGGCCTAGTGGTATTTGTGATAATTCCTGCTTTAGAAAAAAATTCCTGGTCGTATGCACTGTTTTTTGGAGCATTATTCGGTCTTGTAACCTATGCCACATATGATTTAACGAATTTGGCAACTATGAAAAATTGGCCAGTATTGGTAACTGTCGTTGATTTGGCATGGGGGATGACAGTAGCGGCATCAGTCTCCATAATCACTTATTTTATTGCAACTAAACTTGGATTATGAGTTATTATTTAGTTATTATCTGTGTACTATTTCTGTACATGAATTTAGTGTTTGTCGTTTCAATAATTAAAAAAAGGAATGATGTTGCTGATATTGCCTGGGGTTTAGGATTTGTTTTATTGACCTGGCTAGCGTTTTTTATAGTAAGCCAATACGGCATTATGGCTTTATTGGTTAATTGTTTGGTATCAATCTGGGGACTTCGTTTGGCTTGGCATATTTATCATCGTAATCGAGGTAAGGCAGAAGACAGACGATATTTAGAATGGCGGAAGCAGTGGGGAAAAAAATTTTATTTTCGATCATATTTTCAAGTTTATATTTTGCAGGGAATATTATTATTTTTGATTGCATTGCCGATGTTAATTATTAACAAAAGCTCAGATGGCGTGTCTGTTGTCTTTGGTGTAGTAGGTTTATTTGTTTGGACAATTGGTCTATATTTTGAATCAGTCTCTGATATACAACTTGCAAAATTTATTAAAAATCCAGTAAATAAAGGTAAACTTATGGAAAGTGGGTTGTGGCGTTATTCAAGACATCCAAATTATTTTGGTGAAGTAACTGGCTGGTGGGGGATCTGGCTTATTGTAATTGGCACTACAAATAACTGGCTTAGTATTATCGGGCCAATTGCAATAACGATTTTGATTGTATTTGTTTCTGGCATTCCATTATTAGAGAAAAAGTATGCTGATCGGTCTGATTATAAAGATTATAAAAAACGAACAAGCATGTTTTTCCCACTGTCACCTAGGCATATAGATAGCGTAGAATAAACAACATACCACACTAGATATAGCGAGTTACTTTATCGACGTGTTACAATGAAATCCCATAGGGGAGAACAAAAAAATGGGGAAAAAACAAAAATATATATTTGTGACTGGGGGTGTTTTATCTGGGGTAGGAAAAGGCGTCACTGCAGCTAGCATTGGTGCCGTCTTACAAGCCAAAGGTGCTAAGGTTTCTATCCAAAAGTGTGATCCGTATCTGAATGTAGATGCGGGTCTTTTGAATCCGCGCGAGCATGGTGAATGTTTTGTGACGCGCGATGGAGCCGAAACTGATCTTGATTTAGGACATTATGAAAGATTTCTTGATATTGAACTTACCCAAAAAAGTGCCACTCTATCTGGTAAATTATTATTTGATTTGATCGCAGACGAACGAGCAGGGAAGTTTGGTGGAAAGACAGTTCAACTTGTGCCACATTTAACTCAGTCCATTCAGCGGGCCATTTTGTCTGCTGCAGATGGCAGTGACATCCATATTGTTGAAATTGGCGGTACAGTGGGTGATTATGAAGGACTTAGTTTTATTGAGGCAATTCGTGAATTTTCTCAACGAGTTGGACGATCAAATTGTTTATTCGTTCATGTAGTTTATGTTCCTTTTATAAATACTAGTAAGGAGTTCAAAAGTAAGCCAGCCCAAAATGCTTTGAACGATTTACGAGGATTTGGTATTGTTCCAGATGCAGTCGTGGTTCGATCTGATGATCCAGCGCCAAACAGTATTGTTAAAAAGATAAGTTTATTTAGTGGCGTGCCAGAAGAAAACGTCCTTTTGATGTCAAATGCTGACACGGTATATCGAGTACCGATATTATTGGCAAAAAGTAGTATTAGCAAATTGCTATCAAATTTTTCAGGATTAAAAAATAGACCAAATTTGTCAGCCTGGAAGAATATTGTTGATCAACAAACATCTAAACCAAAACAATCAATTACCGTTGGCCTGGTGGCTAAATATATTGACAACGAAGACACTTACATGTCGGTTATTGAAGCCCTAAAGTCTGCAGCATGGCATGAAAAAGTTGGATTAAGTATTCGATGGATAAACGCCGAAAAAGCAACCAATAATGATTTTAAAAAAGTTGATGCTATTGTTGTTCCTGGTGGTTTTGGAGAGCGGGGTATTGAAGGTAAAATAGCGGCAGCCAGATATGCGTTAGATAATAATGTGCCATATTTGGGCCTTTGTTTAGGTTTGCAGGTTGCGGTTATTGCTGCGGTTCGAAAAGCCGGACATATGGACGCAAATACTAATGAGGTAAATCCAAAATGCAAACATAACGTTGTTTATATTATGGAGGGCCAAGCAGGTAAAGAGTCAACTGGTGGCACGCTTAGACTAGGTGATTATCCAGCAAAACTTGTCAAAGGTTCGCTGGCTGCAAAAATGTATGGTCATACCAAAATAATAGAGCGTCATCGCCATCGTTATGAAGTTAACCAAAAATTTTTGCCAGAAATTATCAAGGGGGGGCTATTGGTCAGTGGTTTGTCACCGGATGGTAAACTAGTTGAATTTATAGAGGCCCCCGGAAATGATTATTTTATAGCTACCCAAGCTCATCCAGAATTTCGGTCTCGACCATTAAGGCCACACTCATTATTTGTTGGTATAATAAAAGCAAGTCGAATGAAACTGAAATAATTAATAATATTATTTGTGGTGTTAAATTATAAAATAATAATTGAAAGGTGTAGGTACAAAATATAATGCAAGATCCATTTTCTAATGCGATGACTCAGTTAGACAAGGTTGCAAAAATCAAGAATTTTGACGATGAGATTATTTCAAGGCTCAGGCAGCCAGATCGCGATATCAAGGTTTCAATACCAGTTCAAATGGACGATGGAGCCCTTCGGATATTTGATGGCTATCGGGTTGAATACAGTAACGCTTTAGGACCCTACAAGGGTGGTATCAGGTATCACTCAAGCACTGATATCAGCGAGGTCAAGGCTTTGGCTTTTTGGATGGCATTAAAATGTGCGGTTGTAGCCATTCCTATGGGTGGTGGTAAGGGTGGTATTACAGTTGATCCAAAACTATTATCCAAAGGCGAACTTGAAAGATTATCACGAGGATGGGTGGATAAACTTTCGGATATTCTGGGTCCCCATAAAGATGTACCAGCACCAGACGTAAATACAACGCCTGAAATTATGGCTTGGATGGCAGACGAATTTGAAAAAATAACTGGCGACAAAACTGCGGCAGTCATTACTGGTAAACCAGTTGATAAGGGTGGTTCGCTTGGTCGTGATACGGCTACAGCCCAAGGTGGTTTTTACGTTTTTCAAGCATTAAAAGATAAATTAGGTCTTGGCGATAAATGTAATGTAGTAATCCAGGGGTTTGGTAATGCGGGGGCTAATGCTGCCTCGATTTGGCAAGCAGCAGGGCATAAAATTATTGCTGTATCCGATTCTAAAAGCGGGGTAACTAATACGAATGGGCTTGATGTCGAAAAACTAATCCTGCATAAACAAAAAACAGGATCTGTCTTGGGATTTAACCAAGATAATAGTGGCTGCAAAGAAATTTCTAATGAAGAACTTTTGGAAATGGATTGCGACTTACTGATACCGGCGGCGTTCGAGAATATTATTACCGAGGCAAACGTTGATAAAATCAAAGCAAAAGTTATTTTAGAACTTGCTAATGGGCCTATAACATCGGCTGCCGATGCAACACTTTTCAAAAAAAATATTGTGGTAATACCTGATGTATTGGCTAATTCTGGTGGTGTAGCTGTATCATATTTCGAATGGGATCAGAATCTTAAAAATGAGCACTGGACCAAACAAGAAGTTTTTGAAAAACTTCAACCAATGATGGCAAATTCAGCTGAAAATGTATTTAAAAAAGCTCAGGAATCAAATACTGATTTACGTATGGGCGCATTTATACTGGCGATTGAAAGTATTAGTCAACATTATAAAAATATCTAGTCATAGAGCGTATACTTATAAATAGATATGAAAACAAAACTTCTTATTTTCGGTATCACAGGTGATTTGGCAACTCGCAAATTATTACCCGCGCTAGAACAAATTATTAGTACAGGTAATTTTGATGAGCTATCAGTCATTGGTGTTTCTAGGCACACTGTCAATGAGGCTGATTTGTTTGTAAATTGTACAAACAAATCATTTTTAGACAAAAAACTATCAATATTCACTATGAATCTTGACGAATCAAGTGAATATAACAAACTCAAAGACTATATATCAATAGGTTCAGACGAACAGTTATTGGCTTATATGGCAGTGCCGCCAAAAAATACTGCTGAAATTGTTGATATGATGGGCGTTGCTGGGATTAACTCGCCAAATGTAAAAATATTGTTCGAAAAGCCATTTGGAGTTGATTTACTATCTGCCGAAAAACTGATAGAACGAACTTCTCGTCATTATAATGAAGAACAAATTTATCGGATTGATCATTATCTGGCCAAAGAAATGGCTCAGAATATTGTTGCGTTTCGTGGTCGGAATGCACTTTTTAGCAATATATGGAGTAATGATTATATTAAATCAATAGATATAATCGCAACCCAAAAAATTGGTATCGAAAATAGGGTGCATTTTTATGAACAAACTGGTGCTTTGCGTGATATCGTGCAAGGTCACTTAATCCAATTGTTAGTTCTAACACTTATGGATATCCCACATAATTTTGAATGGGATGAAATGCCCGAACTTAGATTAGCGGCCCTAAATTGTATTGAACCTGTTGATCCAAACGAAGTTGTTCGAGCTCAATATGATGGATACAGAAAAGAAGTAAAAAATCCCGACAGTAAAGTCGAGACTTTCGTATCATTAAAGCTTGCATCAAATCATTCGCGTTGGTCTGGGGTACCGATTACATTGACCACCGGCAAAGGACTGGCTAATGAAACAACCGAGATAAGAGTCAATCTGAAAATGAATAATGGGGCTCAGGGTAATTGTCTAATCTTTAGGATTCAACCGAATGAAGGAATTTGCATTGAACTATTTATCAAAAAACCTGGCTATGGGCACAAATTTGAGACAAGTTATCTAAGTTTTGATTATCCAGAACATATTAAATTACCAGATGCCTACGAACAGGTAATTGTTGACGCGGTATCGTCTAGCAAAAGTTTGTTCACCAGCAGTGGGGAAGTACTTAGAAGTTGGCAGATTCTAAAACCGGTTCAAGAAGCTTGGGAATCATCAAACGAGTCACCAAAATTATATCCTCTTGGTTCAAATATTGATTCAATATTAAATTGAGTTAATAAATTTATACTAAAAAACTATTGTTGGCCGTTTATATTATGACCACCAAATTTATTACGCATTGCTGCAAGTAATTTGGTAGCAAAATTGACATTGTCTTTTTGGGATGCTAGCCGTACGTCAAATGAAGCCTGGATTGAAGGGAGAATTATACCCAGTTTATCTGCAGTTTCTAGTGTCCAACGGGCTTCACCTGATTCAGCCACAACACCGCTAACATTTTCCATGTTAGGATTTTCGTGAATTGCTTGTCTAGTCAATTCGTTTAGGTATGAACTAATAATGCTACTTTTTTGCCAAATATCACCTGCGCTTGCCAAATCTAAACTATCATACGGGCCTTCTTTTAACATTCTGTAACCTTCAGCCAGTGATTCCATCATGCCGTATTCAATGGCATTGTGGACCATTTTGACATAATGCCCACTGCCGTTACTGCCAAAATATTGGTGTCCACCTTTTGGTGCTGCTAGTGTATCAAGAATTGGCGTTATCACATGATATGAGTTTTCATCACCGCCAACCATCATTGAAAAGCCATTTTTTATTCCCAAAACACCACCACTTGTGCCAATGTCTAGTAATTTACTGCCAGCAGCGGAGACCTTGTCGGCTCGCGTTTTGTCGCCACGATAATCGCTGTTACCACCATCAATTATGATGCTGCTTTTTGGCAAAATTTCCAACCAGTTATCAAGTTCGCTTTCAATGACTTCAGCTGGAATCATTATCCATAAAATCACCGGTTGATCACCGAACGCACTAATGACTGACGGTTTATCATATGCGGCCACAGCACCGAAATTTACTGCGTTATCGATGGGTTCTCGGCTTCGATTATGGGCTATAACTTCATGACCGTTTTCTGCCAGTTTTTTGGCAATCTGATTGCCCATGCGTCCTAAACCCGAGATTGCTATTTTCATTTAGAATGTTTCCTTTCTAATGTCGGTGTAAAGAGTTAATAGTGGAATTTTCTTTAATATTTGGATTGGTTGTCTGTCAATTGGAAATTTATTATAGATAAAGTCGCCTACGATTGATTTTTTATTTTCACCAGAGACTTGAATCACAGCCTCGTCCAATTGTTCAATAGCAAAAAAACTTACTGTAATACGTTCAAAATCATTACTGACGTATGAAGTTGCAAAATCTACTGATTCCGTGGCTTCACTTTGGGGTTTTATACCGGCAGTATGACCGTCTGTGCCCATACCAAAAATGCCTAATTTATAATCAGCCGTCTTGAATTGTGACTCTAACCAATCATTATAGGCTGTTGTTGTTGTTTTGATATCTTTTCCAATTAATGGACGATATAAATTGGCACCAGGCATGTCAAAACCAGCGTCAAGTAACTGTCGCCAATTTTCTTTTTTATGCCCAATTGGGCCGTATCTTTCATCTGTTATGCTGATATATAGATTGGACAAGTCAATATTTTTTAGCCTTTTACTTTTACTGACAATAACTGCAACTTCAAGATTTGAGCCACCTGACAATAACCACAATATACGTTCACCTTTATTCAAATGTTCTCTTAGAATACCGACAGTGGCGAGTGCTGCTTGTTCAATAGGTTCAGTGTTATAAATGTAGTTCATTTTTGTCATCCCTTACTTTAAAGATTATACCATTATTATTTGCTATACTAGGCTGTAATGGATGTGATAATTTTAAAAATACGAACGGCAATTCAGCAGTTATTTAACGTTGACCAGGAAGTTTCTTTAAATCGTCCGGATCCGCAATTTGGTGATTTTTCAACAAATGTTGCGATGCAACTCGCAAAACCGGTTGGCAAAAATCCGCGCGAAATTGCCGAACAACTGGCTGAAAAACTGCGAGAAACTGATTTATTTTCAGAAATATCTGTGGCAGGATCGGGTTTTATAAATTTGCGGATCAAAGATAGCAGTCTTACAAGTGAGCTTGGAAAAATTATTAATAATCCATCTGAATATGGCAAATCAAAGCTTTACAACGATAAAATTATTGTAATTGAATACTCTGATCCGAACCCATTTAAGGTTTTGCATGTTGGGCATTTTTATACTAGTGTTATTGGCGATGCAATTTCAAATCTTGTTGAATATGCTGGCGGCAATGTTCATCGAGTAAATTTTGGTGGAGATGTAGGATTACATGTTGGTAAAACTTTGTGGGCTATAATTAATAATTTAGGTGGCGAATATCCAGAAAAATTAGTCGAGATTGCCGAGGATAATCGGGCTGAGTGGATGGCTAATTGTTATGTTGAAGGTACAAGGGCCTATGAAGATGACGAAAATGCAAAAGATACGATTATTAAATTGAACAAAAAAGTATATCAATTTCATAATGATAACGACCATGAATCTGCCTTGGCACAAATATATTGGGCATGCAGACAGTGGAGCTATGATTATTTTGATAAATTTTATGCCAGGATTGGTATAAAATTTGAGAAATACTACCCGGAGAGTGAAACATCTCAAATTGGTTTGGATACTGTTTTAGAGCAACGCGATAAAGGAGTTTATAAAGACAGCGACGGTGCAATCGTATTTGTGGGTGAACCATATGGGTTACATACCAGAGTATTTGTGAATAAAGAAGGACTTCCGACATATGAGGCCAAAGACGTAGGGCTGAGTATAAAAAAATGGGATGATTACCATTTTGATGAATCGATAATTATAACTGGTAATGATATTACAGAATATATGAAAGTTGTTCTAAAAAGTATCGAGCAGTTCAAGCCGGAACTGGCTGAACATACCAGACATATCACACACGGCAACATTAAATTGGCCGGTAATGAGAAAATGGGCAGTCGAAAGGGGAATTTCCTGCGTGCAACGGACGTTTTGGACTTTACGGCTGATGCAAATGAAAAAGTGCAAGGCAATCGAAATGACGAACCAGTACTTGGCGCAATCAAGTATGGTTTTTTGAAATTCCGTATTGGTTCGGATAGTATATATGAGCCTAATGAATCAGTTAGTCTGCATGGTAATAGTGGCCCATACCTTCAATATGCGCTTGCCAGGGCTAGGTCAATTATTCATAAATCAGCATCGGATAAAACGAAATTTAATGCCCCAACGGATGACTATTCGCAATTTGAAAGATTATTATTATTTAAAATTACTGATTATCCAAATATCATTGCGCAGGCAACACTTGAATTTGCACCTCATCTTTTGTGTACATATTTATATGAGTTGGCTCAAACATTCAATCGTTTTTATGAAAATAGTAAAGTTATTGGTGACGAAAGAGAGCAGATACGTCTATATCTTGTGATGGCCTATGCTTCTGTTCTTTATAATGGGTTAAATGTATTAGGAATCCCTGCTCCGGATAGAATGTAATTTATTGCTCCGTTATTTAACTTATGTTAAACTCTAAACTGAAATATTATGAAAAAACAAAATAAATTATATTTTAATCCTGCCTTCACAATAGTCGAACTCCTAGTCGTAATAGTAGTCATAGGCATCCTAGCCGCCGTAACCATAGTCTCCTACACAGGCATCAGTAACAAAGCCAATACAGCTTCCGTACAATTAGACTTATCTAATGCTTCAACTCTTCTAAAAATGTACTATACAGAGTATGGTTCCTATCCAATCATTGCTTCTGGCAGTAATTGTCCTTCTAACCCTGTTGCTGATACCAAGTACTGTCTAAAGCTAAGTCCCAATAACACTAAAACCTATTCCCCAAGTACTGGTACTAACTCTCAAAGCTACAGCCTTAATATAACTAATACCAATTCTAATACATTAGGCGTTGTTACTAATGACTCTAAACCAATCATTCCAACTTCAGCTCCACTTTCCCCAGTAGCTGATTGGATAGCATTACCAACTGGCGATCACCAAGGTAGCTATTATGACTTAGTCTCTAAAACCTGGGGAGCAACAGTAACTAGAAATACTCCTAAAACCATCTATGACCCAAACACCCAAAAGATATATGACGTTGATGCTAACCAACTAGCTATAAACCCACGGAGCGATGGCAAGAGTGGGTATGAGGCGGTGATAGAAAGTGCACGTACTAATTATTTGTTAAATAGTAGTTTTGAGGCAGGCACAACTCTAGCAACAAATTGGACTAGAGAATATTGGCCGGCAGGAGTAGCATTGGGGACACTAACAGTTGATAATTTGGCTAATTATCAAACTAAGTCACAAAGAATACAAATATCAGGGACCGCAGCTGATACAGGTGGATACAACAGGATATGGCAAAGATCAGCCATAGGTACATTTGCTGCGGGAGAAAATGCAACTGCTTCGGCTTATATACGAGGAACTAGCAGTGGAATTTCAGTATTTTTAAGATTATATGCATATGATAGCTCTAACAATAATATAGGCAATTCAGCTGATTCAAGTTTAACATTAGGTAACTCGTGGGCTAGAACACAAATTACATATACTAATCTGCCTGTTAATACTAGCTACGTTGAATTGGATGTATTTTATAGTGGGATACATAACGGAGATAGTGCAGATGTTTATTTAGATTCGGCACAAATTGAAAAAGGGAACTATGCTACTTCATATATACCAACGACAACCTCAGCCTTCACTAGAAGTGTAGATAGAGTGTCAGTCGCATCAAATAACTGGAACCTGAACGCAGGAACAGTTATGATTTTTTCAAAAACAGAATCCACATTTCCGACTGGTGCTACATACAAACATTTATTAATGGGTAATAATCCAGCTTACTTTTTTATGAGAGCAAATTCATGGGGGGGAATAGAAAATCATATAAATGGTAATAATGGTGCTGGTTATACATATACGCCGACAATAAATAATTATTTTTCAGATGCAATGACTTGGTCTTCTAATAATTTTAAAGGATATCTGGATGGAGCACTGAAGTCTACAAATGCCAGCTTAACAGTGCCGTCATCATTACCTAATCCAATGACTATCGGAAGTTCATATGGTGATTCACCAATCGACGGTAGTATTCAGCGCGTAGTTATTTATTCTTCTGCACTTTCTGATTCAGATATATTAACAACTAACAATACACTTAAGGACGGACCATAATTACGCTAGTATCAATTTCGAAATGTTATACTAAATCAAAGTGGAGTTAATATGGTGAAGTTAAAAAAATCTAAATCTGCTAAAAATGATGGAGTAAGCCCAGAAACTATTGTCAAAGCAGGCGAATCACAGGCAATGGCATTTTTGGATTTTATTCGTACTCAGGGTGTCGTTGGATTGGGTGTTGGCCTGGTACTAGGTAGTGCAGTCACAATTATGGTTAAATCATTGATTGATAATATTGTTATGCCTCCATTAGGTTTAATGCTTGGATCAGCCGAAGGCTTAAAGGGCTTATCATTTACTATTGGCAGTGTTATCGGTGGCAAGCAAGCAGTAATAAATTACGGAATATTTCTGAATGATTTTATTAATTTTTTAGTTATTGCATTGGTAGTTTACGTAATAATTAGACTGTTAAAATTCGAAAAAATTGATAAAAAGAAAAGTTAATTATGGATAGAAAATTATTAAATCAGCGCATAGATAAAATTCTGTGGGTTGACCTGGAAATGACGGGATTGTCGCCAACTGACGATTTAATATTAGAAGTTGCAGCAATTGTGACTGATTGGGATTTCAAGGAAATTGACACTTATCACGGTGTCATAAAAAATAAAGTGTCTGATATCGATCAACGAATGGCGATGAATTCATCTTTTTGGGATAATAACGTTGGTTCA
>CAIPOF010000051.1 GCA_903866605.1 uncultured bacterium
AGTGATGAGATCGACAACCCCAAACATAAACATTATGGCATAGGATTATTCAAGACAGCATTTAACAAAACTGTGACAGATTACGTCGGTTGTTTCGATTTAGTTATTAATCCCACAAAATACCAGATCTGGATAAAATTTAGCGAAAAAGTTGCCAAACGTCTACATTACTACAAACACCACGACTCGTATTATTAATTATTTACTATTGCGTTTTTTCGATTGCAATATTTTTCTGGTAATTTCGGTTTCATCCCAGTGATGCTCACCGTCAGCCCGTTCAATCGTTTTTTCATGTCCTTTACCCAATAATATAACCATGTCATTTGAGTTTTTTGCAAATTTTAGGGCAAATTCTATTGCTTTTTCGCGATCATGGATAAGAAACAAATCCTTTTCAATTATTTTTCCTGATTTTATTGCACCTTCGGCAATTTGATCCATAATTGCATAACCATCGACATCACGATCGTCTTCCTCGGTTAGTATTACAGTGTCGCAATATTTTCCTGCAATTTGGCCCTGAACCGATCGCTTGGCTTCATCGCGACGTCCAGCCGATCCAAAGACTACAATTAAATTACCTTTTACTATTGGACGCACACTTGCAAAAATCTTTTCAAACGCGTCTGGTGTCGACGCAAAATCAATTATGACATTGAATTTTTGACCTTCATCAACAAATGCCATACGACCTTCAACATCTTTTAACGCCGCAATCCCACGTTCAATTTGTCCTTTTGTTAATCCTAATTCTATGCCTACCGCTGCTGCCGCTAGGGCATTACTAATATTAAATTTCCCAGGAATATTAATACAAATGTCATATAACACTTCATTGCCCTGCAATTGAAAAGTCGAACGATCGACTGAAGTTTTAATATTTTGCGCCCTTAAATTACCTGCTTCAATTCCGTATGTAACTGATCGCGGTATACTGTCAATAAATTTTTGTGCATTTGGATCGTCGGCATTTACAATACCAAGTTTTCGCCCATTTCTACTTGCCAACGTAAATAATCGACGTTTGGCCTCTAGATAATTGTCAAAAGTACCATGATAATCCAGATGATCATTTGTAACATTTGTCATAATTGCAATTTCAAATGGCACCCCCCAAACACGATTCTGTGCCAGAGAGTGACTGGATGTTTCAAGTATTACCCATTGAACCCCAGCACGCTTGAAATCACGCAATCTTTTTTGCATTTTACCGGCTTGAGCTGTAGTAATATGCTCTACCTGTGGGTTAATATCATCCCCTACACCATAGGCGACTGTACTAAGCATCCCAACCTTAAACATAGCGTTATGTAACATTTTGTGTATTAAAAAAGTCGTTGTTGTTTTACCATTTGTCCCCGTTATCCCAATCACATGCATTTTTCGAGACGGGAAACCATACCAAATGTTAGCAATAATCGCTTCTATCTTATGTCCAAATGGCTCAACGCTTTTAAATAATCCAACCGGTAATATTGTTTTAACTAGTTTTCGAAAATCAGCCATGCCATAATTATACCTTAATAATGCCAAAAATTGGTTTGGTCACTTGAGCCTAAACTTTCAAGTCTCTTCTATTGAAAAATATATAGGTGGTGGTAATGAATATGACAATGATAACACTCGATAGAGCAATATAGAGAGGGTCCAGATGGCCGTCATTGATAATCACACTGGCATCAAAATATTTAAACGGCGTCACATATTTAAGAAAATCAAGTTTGGAATTTAGATCAACAATAACCCAGATTATATATGTCACCAGCAAAATCGCTGTTGCCACTACTGTTGGTAATTTTGGATTTTTAAACACTCCGGCCAAGACAGAACCAAGTGCAAAGAAAAGAATTTGCATTATAAATAGACCAATCATCAGAGTTAGAATCATATTATTATTTGAAAAATTCTTGGCATAAAAAGACACTGCTAGAATCGAGCTGACTGTAGTAATTAAATTTAGAATTATTATGTTAATAATTGCGGCAATTAGTTTTTCGGTAACAATTTTTGATCGACTTATCGGTTTCGGGTATAAAAACTCGCTTGTTCTGTCGCGCTCCTCTTTTGAAATGATTTCAGCTCCAATCATTGCCGCATGAATCGTTGCCAATAGTAATATATAGAGGTACAACACACCAAAATATCCAATAGCGGTACCGACATCCAAACCATTTATACCTGCAATTACCAACACAGGTTTTGGAAATGTTTTAAAAAGCTGAATTGCTTGTTGCCCGCCAGAAGCAATCGCTGAAAATTTTGCCATGCCTGCAATCACCAAAAACAACATACCCGCCGACCAACCAATCAGTCCTTTGTAATGTGCTCTAATTTCGCGAAAGATAATATTCATATTGTTTCTAGACCGGAGCCTGAATATCCCTTCTGGTGAAAATTATATAAGTAACTACAACACAAACAATCACAACGAGTGCTTCGGTTAGTAAAAACCTCCATTCATAGGCCGAATGCAACGCAATATATCCGACATCAAAATATTTGAACGGTGTCAGATATCTGGCGTTTTCTGCACCAATAACACTGTCTAACATCCCAATAATAAAAAAACCAAAAACAATCGGCAACGAATATGCTAAAACTGATTTAATTTTTGGTACCAATACCGATATTAAAAACCCTAGCGACAGGAAAAATAGTTGTATAAATAACATCGTCAAGCAAGTTAGTGCAAAAACTGTGACATCGAAATCCTTCGTTTTGAAAACCTCCGCCGAAAAGTATGACGCTGTAACAAATACGATGTTTGTTGCAATGATGATAACAAGTGCGGCAGCTAGTTTTGAAGTCAAGACTTTAAATCGCGAGATTGGTTTTGAAAGTAAAAAATCGGCTGTTTTACCAGAAATCTCTTTTGAAAGAATCCCCGTCCCCAGATTCATTGCCTGAATACTACCAATCAGCCACAGATACGTCAACATATATCCAAAAAAACCAAGAACCGTGAAAAATGATTCAATTCTGATGCCTAGGACTGCTCTTACCACCGGCGGAAAACCCTGTAAAAGCTTCATCGACTGCGATACATCATGAGAAAATGCCGTATAAAGTGACATATAACTGAAAATCCCGAACGCAAACGCCACCATCCAGATAATGGTTGTCCGACGATTAAATCTAAGTTCTTGCCAAAATATGTTCATCCCGTTAGAAATCCTCCCAATATATATGGTCTTCGTTTTCCATATCTAGACTGTTGTTCATTTGTTTCCTAACGGGATTCACAATTGCTCCTAAACGTAATAATGCATGAATATTTCTTCTAAATCGGGCTCTTCAACCAGCATATTCGTTAGATTAAGACTGGCAATTATCTTTGTAATCTCGTTAATACGACCTCGGAATAGGAAACTAACTGAATTATCAGTAATAACCAGATCGCTGATACCTCTTATGCCGGTAAAACGACTTTTATCGACTCTAACCGCAGTTTCAAGTTTAAATCGTTTATGAGTATTTTCGGCTAGACTGCTGATTTTATCAACCCTGATAATTTTGCCATTTTTAATGATAGCGACTCGATCACATAATTTTTGGACTTCACTTAGAATATGCGAAGAAAACAAGATTGTCACACCTTTTTTGTTCTCTTGTCGAAGTAAATCAAAGAATCTTTGTTGCATCAATGGGTCAAGACCACCAGTCGGTTCGTCTAAAATTATGAGTTTCGGTTCATGCAGCAATCCTTGAATAATTCCGACTTTCTTTTTATTGCCATATGACAAATCGTCAATCTTTTTCTTTAAATCAAGATCTAGATAGACTGCTAACTCTTTTATTCTTTTTGAAATTACTCTAGAATCTTTTTTATAGAAATTGGCTGAATATTTTATTAAATCAATCACCTTCATACCATCATAATAAAAGACCTCAGACGGTAAATAACCTATCTCCTCATTGATTTCGGGCCCAAATTTTGTGATATCCCTACCAAATATAGTCGCACTGCCACTTGTTGGATGAATTAACCCTAATAATGTTCGGATCGTGGTTGATTTACCTGCACCGTTAGGGCCAATAAAACCAAAAATTTCACCTTCTTTGACAGTCAAATCAACATTTTCAATGCCTAGTGATTTTCCATAATACTTTGTTAATTTTTTTGTCTCGATAATATTCACAACTAACCCCAAATTTTATTCATACAATTTATAATAGCTCTATTTATTACTATTATCAATTTAGTCACCACTTGTGATATTATGCTTATAGTTATATTTGATAGAAAGGTGATAATAATGGACAATGACCAGATCAATGAAGATAGCCAACAGGATAAGCCATTCGAAAGTCAAAACAATATACCAAACGACAACGTGTCAAATATTCAAACAGACCCAACAGCACCTGAGAAAAACTACGTCGTCCAACCAGATCCAACACCTCAACCCGTAGTAAAACCAAGCTATAATAGCCCAGGTGTGATTGTTTTACAGTGGTTAACATACGCATTTTGGGGCGGGACAGTTATCGCTATGTCTACCTTGACTGCATTAGTTTTGACATTTTTCATTGCGCCAGAGGCAGTAACTGGTGATTCGTCACTTTATGTTATGGCAGCCGTATTGGTATTATTGCCAATATCAGTAATATGTGACTTTTTTTATATGAAACAGGAACCAGAAAAGAAAACTGGCTTTGCATCAATATTGGTAATAATTTACTCTATATTCTTCGCACTCTTTGGCGTGGCAGCGTTTATAGTTGCAACTTTTTCGACTATGAACCTAATAATCAGTAGCTCAAATACCGAAGGCACCCGAGTTGCATTATATAGTTCCTTAATCATTGCATTTTTGTTTGTCATTCTGTTCCTTCGCACTATTCTGCTAAAAAAATTATTCAAAATGAGACGATACTTCATTATTCTGATGGTTGTTATAGTTGGAATAATTTGTGCATTTGGTATTTTTGGACCTGTAGCCGATGCTAGACTAAGACGAAATGATACCTTAATCGAAAATAATTTGTCAATAGTTAGCGAGAGTGTAAATGCATATGTAACTAAAAATAGCCAATTACCAAACAGCCTTGGTGATTTGAAATTATCAGGCGATTCAAAAAAATTAGTAACAGATAATTTAGTAACATATACAAAGGATGCTAGCCCTAAATTACAAAGCAATAATTTAGAAGACTACAGTTCAACATATTCGTCTGCTGAAAACTATTACTACCAACTGTGTGTGACATACAAAATGGCCAGTCAATATCAAAGTGAGTATTCACAAATGAGTTCAGGCCCAACTGACAACGGCTACGATACATATTTATCAACATCTCCACATCCAGCTGGTGAAAAATGCTACAAGCTAATGACTACTAACGATAGTTATAATTATAATTCTGTACCACTGTCAAGCAGTAGTAGCTAATCTTCTATAGATATAATTTCAATGCTTTCCAAATACGAATCAAATAAATTATACTGCTTTTCGCCACCTATTATGTTGGCAACATTTATTATCGAAATTGGGTTGGCGATATATACTTTTTGGCGCTACAAGATGACAACAATTAGTCGACTTGCAATCACAATGCTGGCTTCACTTGGTATGTTCCAACTAGCTGAGTATATGGTTTGTGGAGGACTTGGTCTGTCAAATATACAGTGGGCTCGAATGGGCTACGTTGCAATCACATTGCTACCTGCCCTCGGAATACATATGTTAGTAAAACTAGCTGGTAAAAAACTACCTTGGCTCGTTAGTGCAGCCTACGTAAGTTGTGCCATATTCGTCGAATTCTATGTCATGGGAACGGACGCAATCAGTGGCCAAGCCTGTTATGCGAATTATGCGGTATTTTACACACATCACAGCAGTTCTCAATGGTTCACGGCTTATTATTATGGCTGGTTAATGATTGGCACTTACCTAGCATGGCAATGGGGTATGAAGCAGCCAGAAAACCGAAAAACGTTATATTCTATGATGATGGGATATTTAGTATTTTTGGTACCGACGACTGTATTCAATATTATTGATCCATCGACAATCAAGGGTATCCCTTCAATTATGTGTGGTTTTGCGGTACTTTTAGCCTTTGTTATTGTAATAAAAGTCTTGCCCAATAGTGCCGAAATTCGCCCATTAACTCAAAAAATAAATGAGAAAATTGAGTTGAAAACATAGATTAACCTAATTGTTAGAACTGTCTATTTTTGCTTTGTAATCAAATAAAAAATTATAGTATTTAACAGCTGACCCATATAGCCCTGCAATACGCTTTTTATTCATCCAACATGATGTGTCATCATAAAGATACGCTTTTATTGAAGAATATGGATAATCAATCCATCCGGCTGGGTTGCGATGTATATTTCGACTGATACGCAACAGGTAATTGTTTGATACAATATGCGATGCTTTATAGTGGCTTTCAAATAGTGGCTCTTTTCGGTTGTATTTGCTATTAAAATAACGACCGTAGCTTGTCGTTATTTCATGCATTAACATATTGATCCCGTTCTCTTTTATCTGATAGACGAGTAGATGAAAATGATTCGGCATCAAACAGTATGCTAAAACTTCGATTGAATCATCTAACTTATGCTGTAAATTTTTCGATATACCTGAATCGATTTCATTCGATAAATATCTCTCAAAAAGTGATAAAAAGAATCGGTAATCTGATTCATCCTGAAAAATATTTTGTTTACTAATACCTCGAGTGTATAAATGATAATAACTATCTTTTATACTATTTTTTGATACATTTCGGCTTGGCATAAAAATCCTACCATTATTTTCTCGTCACAGATAATATTAGTCTGTTTCGTTAGTTGTTACTCAGTTCTATTTCAGTTTATTCCTACTATTATGAATTGTAAAGTGTTTAATAAATTGATTAACATTTTTAGAACATATATTGGATTTGTTAGTAGTATTGTTTTCTGGTATAATAATAAAAATTGTGAGTGAAAAATTGCCATCATTACGAATAGGCCGACTAGAGGCCGAAACTCCTATCGTTTTAGGCGGGATGTCGTCTGGTTTAACCAGGTCGTCAATTGCAGCAGCAGTTGCAAATGAAGGAGGATTTGGAACTATCGGTGGCGTTGGTTTAGGATTTTCTGAAAAAACGAAAAATCATCGTGATCTTATTAGAACAAATGAATCTGAACTTCGCCGAGAAATTAGCGATGCCCTAGAGATGAGCAACGATGGAAATATTGGTGTCAATTTAATGGTTGCAACAACCGATTATGAGAAATCGGTTAAAATCGCAGTCGAGGAAGGTGCAAAATACATTGTATCTGGTGCAGGACTTCCATTAAGTTTGCCAGAAATGACAGACAAATATAAAGTTTCCAGTCATAAAAAACCAGAATTAATTCCAATTGTTTCGACTGCCAGAGCTGGTGAACTGATCTTGAGAAGGTGGTCCAGAAATGATGTGATCCCGGCAGCGTTTGTCGTCGAAACACCGAATACAGCCGGTGGACACTTGGGCGTATCTGATGCTGATGACATTGGCAAAAATGAATATAGCCTAGAGACTGTAGTCCCCCAACTAGTAAAAACAATTGAAAAATATGACTATGACATCCCCGTAATTGCTGCAGGGGGAATATGGGACAAAGCTGATATTGACAATATGTTAAAGATTGGCGCCCGAGGAGTTCAATTAGCAACTCGCTTTCTAGCAACCAAAGAATGCAATGCATCCCAAGCCTTTAAAGATCGGCACGTATACAATATTGACCCAATCATTGTTATGAAAAGCCCAGTAGGTATGCCAGCACGAGCAATCGAAAACGATTTTATGCGCAGATTAGAAGCTGGTGAAGAAATTGATTTAGGCCCTTGTGTTAATTGTCTGCGAGTATGCGAACATCGTGAATCACGAGTATTAAAGAATCAAAAAAAGATAGAAAAGCTATCGAGTTTTTGCATTATTCGTGCCTTATATAATGTTCATGAAGGTAATGTAGAAAATGGGATCTTGTTTACGGGCAGTAATGGCAATCGCCTACTGACAGATTGGGAAAATGAAGTATTTACTACTGCCCAAGTGATGCAAGCACTGGAAGGGACTGAACAAAATGAGGAATAGATCAACAGAAGGCTTTCCAACGGATGAACCATTCGAAAAACCAGAATACGGCAGTTCATTAGATATTATAAATGATTATAATGAGATAAAATCACTGCTAACAAGCTTACTCCAAGAAGGCAGAGATAAAAATCCTGCCAAATGGATGGAAAATCGACGCAGATTGAATACCCTGCTGATAAAACACGAATTGCCTCCTGACGATCCTGACAGTTTTACCAAACTACAAGAAATGGCGATGGATGCTTTTAAAGATTTAAAACTAAAAATGTAAGGATTGGAATACTAATATGTCAGAGAATTATAGCCCAGAGTTGCCATCCAGAGAGTCAGAGCCTGTTAGCTCTCAAGAAACCATAGAAAATTATCATGAGATAAGATATCTGGTTGAATGGATGTTATTCGAAAGTGAAAATGATAATCCAATTTTATGGGACAGCAACCAGTACAGATTAGACTATTTGCTGGCTTTGCACGGATTACCAACAGACGATATTGTAAAAAGCAGCAAAATAATGCGCGATAAGGCAATGAAGGCACTAATCGATTTAGGCCAAGAAATTTAGATAGTCAATAACAAACTTTTTAGTGGAAATAAGCCAATACTCATGTTATATTAAGTATATGAATAAAAACTCAAAAAAGCTATTTATCAAATTGTTAATCTTTGTTTTTCCTATCATTGTACTGATACTTATTTTTTCTTGGGGATATATTACGAGTCCATTTTTTGATAAATTTGACCAAAATCGATTTAATACACTGGAAACTCAAATGCAAAATTTGTTTCAAGATTTAAATACAGCGTCAAATGGGATTGATAAGTGGAATTACTCGTTTTTTTGTAGCGTGAATAGAACCGGTTGGATGAAAACGGGTAATTATACATGCACTTCCTCTACTTTGGTTCAGAAAAATGTTAAATCTGTCTCAGAAGTCAATGAAATGAATTCAACATATCAGTCAGTTATTGCTAAGAGTGGGATACTGACACAATTAAAAGAATCAAAAAGCGAATCATCAAATATTTTTGGCAATGATTTTGTTGTTAGCAGTATTGAAAAGCATTACTCAGAGAAAAAATCAAAAATCGAATGTGATTATTTAATTAAATTATATCAGTCTGACAGAGGCCTAGGTCTAAACTCTGATTCATATGGCACAGCAATATTAAATGGGCAAGGACGCGTTCTTATTAGTTTACGTTGTTCTGATACTGCACGCGATCATTGGTACCCGCTGTCTGACACTACTGACCCAACTATATTCTAGTTTTTCGAATAAAAACAAATCTATAAATAATGTAGGCGATAGCAAGCCCAATTACAGCTGAAATAATAATATATGAATAAGCGAAATAACTCTTATCATTAACGTTTGACAAGCTGGATTGACTTTTTTTAGAAAATGCTCCTTTAACAGACTGCCCTGTCGAAAATATTGACTCGTCATTCATCCCCACAGCAATACCTTCATTGTTGATTATACTTTCAGGTATCTTTTTCTCATTACTAGTTAAAACGTCCGCTTTGACTTTGTCGATATTGTTAGATCTTATAATTATTGCTTCGTTATTGGGCGTCTCTTTGTCAGTACCCTCCGATTCAGGATTCAAAACAACTGATATGGCATCATCACTGTTGTTTGTCTGCTTATCTTCATTTACTTCTACAGGCTTCAAATATTTTATCACTTGATATAATTCTACCGATTCGCCAGAATATGAAGTTCCATACAAATGGATTGTATGAAAACCTTGTTCGATATCAGCAGGCAACACAACGCTGACACTCAAGGCACCTTTACTAGTCGTCGTAAATTGACCTAATGATTTTGGATGTGAAGTTATCTCAATACTCACAGATGAATTAGGAGCTAGTGAATTATTGTCCAAAACAACATTTTTTTGATGATTGTCTGATGAAATATCAGAATCATATACATAATTAGCAATTTTTTGAGTTGGGTAATTATGTTTTTCGTCAGGTATCCAATATGTTGACGGTTCGGGCGCTGGAGTATCACTGGGGCATACAATGGAACCATCCGCACAATAATTGTGGCTAGAAATGTTGTTGACTAAATCAATAATTGAATTTGCGATATATGAATGCCCAATCGAGTTTGGATGAAAACTTTCTTGACCAATAACTTTTAACCAATCCATATCATTCGATAATGACCCATCATCTCCGATTCTGATGGCATTCATTGCTGACGGCTGTTCACTCCCGCACAAACCATGATTTCCAAAACTATTTTGAACATCAATGTATCCTATGCCAACTTGTCGAGCAGCAGCCTCAACAATCTTGTTAATGTACATCACACCTTCGTTCATAAATCGTCTCTCGCTACTGTCTAGAAGCTTGCCGATTAACAGGTTACATGTGCCATTTTCTTCTATAACTGTTGGGTAGCCGATAGCATAGACTTTTGAATTCGGGGAAGCATCGTGAATTTCCTGATAAGTATGAACGAGTGTGTTGTACAGATTTTTAATTTCGATTGCAGTCTGTTCTTTATCTTCGGCTGAACTTGCCCAACTGCAAATATCTGTGCCGACACAATCCTTTAGTTTGTCCATAAAACCAACGTCATTGCCCCCTATGCCGATGGTTATCACCTTGGGCTGATACTCTTTAACAAAACTTTCTTGATGGATCCTTCCGGGCAGGAATGATGATTCGGCCTCAGATTTGGCAAACGTCGAATCATCGTCACTTAAATTCAGATTGCCCTTGCCCAGTCGCCTTCCTTGACCGGAATAATATATATCATCACCAATAATATCATCGGTGGTTGCTCCTGAACATGACACGCTTTTCATATATTCAGGATTAATTGTTGATAAATTAGCTATCAGATATGGGTATGATCGTATACTAATATGGCATTTTTCATATTCAATATTGGTACCCTGAAGGTAATAACTGTCTTGCGTTTCGCCTTCACCACTTGAAAATGAATCTCCTAGCGCCAGATAATCAAGTCTTTGGCCTGTGTAACCAAATGCTCTCAACGATACATCTCGCGATTCACCCAAATAAGACGAAGAATAAAATTTAAGCTCGCCACCATTACTACTAAATTTTGGATGAACGGCTATATAAAATCTATTAATAAATTTGCTTGAATCAATTTGTGATATTTTACAAGGATTAGTTATAAATAATACCCCACTCATTCTTTCATCAGTTGCTTCATCACCGCAGTTTGAATTAACATCATATATTGTTAGACCTGAATTCATTCCCATAATTGCTATTGTATGGCCACCATTACTTACTGCTAACTCACTGGACGGATCATATCCTGTGCCATAGCTAAAGGCCATGGTCGAAATTCGCTTCATTTCAAGATTATCAATATTTAATAAACCAATTCCACGTTGCCTAAACTCAACTGCTAGCCACTTGCCATCACCCGAGGCGCCATATCCACCTACTGGCCATGCATAACCATCAGAACTTCGAAAAATATAATCCGGATTTGATGTATCAAAATTATATCCCAATGATAATCCATTAACTGCATATTTTAAGCGATTAGTAAAATTCTTATATACGACTAATGATCTGACATATCCGGTCATTAAATACTGTTTTGTAACTAATGTGTCACTACCAGGAAGATAAAGACAGCTGTTATTACGGTCACATGCACCCCATACCTTATACATTTTATTATCGAAACCAAAGCCTACAGCAGTTATAGAATCGTTGCCAGAAATGTAGGTGCCAAACCTTGTTTTATTACCCGGCATCATACAAACATTTTTTGATTCAAATTCACCAATGATAACCATAGATTGAATTGATCCAAAACAAGAATCGGAATATATATCACTTACAGGTGTTGAATAATGAATAACAGGCTCACCTGAGGTCCATGACCAAGCACTGTTATCTGAAATTGCTTTTACAGAATTTGAACTAAAAAATAGTATTGGAATGATAATCATTACAAATGAAACTATGATTGTTAATATCCGTTGTTTTGTATAATTAATAAAATTTAGCATATATTCTCCACGATTCTAATGTTATTTATACTACGCTCTAAGCTTTGTTTAAGCAAGTATAATTGTGATAGAATATAACAGATGAACCCCGTTAGAGCCTCTCTATTAGATTTCAGGTCAAAAGTAAATTGGTCGATTATTAACAATTTTGATGCGCGCATAATATTATTTGCAAAGGCTCTAACGGGGTGAAAATATTGGGGATTGAAACAAGTTGTGATGAGACTGCAGCGGCTGTCGTGCAGGACGGTCAGATATTGTTGAGTAATGTCGTCAACTCGCAAATAGATATCCACGCAGTCTATGGCGGGGTCGTTCCAGAGGTGGCTGCCCGTAGCCATATTGAAGTAATCAATCCCGTTATTGATCAGGCACTAACAGATGCAAAATTAACCTGGGATGATATTGATGCCATCGCTGTAACCTACGCACCTGGACTAATTGGATCACTGCTGATTGGCACATTGGCTGCCCGAACCTTGGCGGTATTAAAAAACAAGCCGCTCTACCCTATTCACCACGTCGAAGCCCACGTTTACGCTAATTTCCTAGATACAGTAGAGGATAGATTAACGATTATAGATTATAGAGAGCCGGCAGTTAATCCAAAATCTATAATCTTCCCATTATTGGCCCTAATCGTCAGTGGTGGACATAGTCAATTGGTATTATTCAAGAATCATGGCGATTATAAGTTGTTGGGACAAACATGTGATGACGCCGTCGGCGAAGCATTTGATAAAGTCGCCAAAATCATCGGACTTTCCTACCCTGGTGGGCCTTCGATTGCAAAAGCC
>CAIPOF010000052.1 GCA_903866605.1 uncultured bacterium
AAGTCGATGGACACCATTTTCGCTGCGCAATTTACCATACGCATACGAACCTGATACCTCGATAACTGATGATTTAATACCAGCCTCATCAGCTGATGAACGTTCAACTATTTCAGTTTGCATATCGGATTTTTCAGCCCAGCGCAGATACATACGCTCTAGCATCTCAGTCCAATCCTGAGCATCAGTACCGCCAACACCTGCACTTAATCTAATAATCGCATTATGATCGTCAAATTTCCCATTGAACAATAGGTCTTTACGGCGAACACCATATTCTTTTTCAAGTGCGGAAATTTGAATTTCAAATTCATTTAATAAAGTGCTGTCCCCCATCTCTACAAGTTCTGAAATATCATCTGCTTGAACTTTTAACGTAACCCACGGGTCGACAATAGTCGAAAGGACAGACAGCTGTTTTGATTTATTCTTGGCGTTTTTTGGGTTGTTCCATATTTCCGAATTACCAAGTTCTTCCGTCAATTCAGAAATATTTTTTTGCTTTTCGACAATTTTTAGCTTCTCAAAAGCAGCATCAATTTGTGATTTTAAATAATTTATACGTTTTGATATAGACTGCATGATCAAATGTATTATAGCAGTATTTGATGCACCCCTGCAAAACCTCCCCATAGCTTGCTGAATATTAGATTTTTGTTAATTTCGATGATAAAATACTGACTGATTATGAGAATTGGAATATTTGATTCGGGTGTCGGAGGCAAGGCGGTGGCAACAAAGCTGAGTGAATTACTTCCGCATGCAGAGATAATTTCTATTAATGACCACAAAAACATGCCCTATGGTAATCGCAAACCAAATGAAATAATCCAACTTACAATAAATGCCATTCAACCCCTATTTCAAGCAAAATGCGACGCAATAATAATAGCCTGCAACACTGCAACCACCGTAGCGATTTCAACACTTCGATCGACATATCCAGATATGCACTTTATCGGGATTGAGCCAATGATAAAGCCGGCAGTCAAATTGACTAAGACAAGATGCATTGCTGTATGCGCCACTCCAAGCACAATAAAAAGTAAACGATATTCCGAACTAAAAGATACATGGGCGAAGGATTTCAAAATTATTGAACCCGATTGTAGCCAGTGGGCTGAGCTAATTGAGAATGGCGAATCTGATAAAATTGATACCAACTCAACCGTAAAATATCTGATGAAAAAAAATGTAGACGTTATTGTTTTAGGATGTACACATTATCATTGGATTAAACAACGTATGAAAAATGCAACAAGTCCAAATATTAAAGTGTTAGAGCCATCAGATGCAATCGCAGCCAGGATAACGACTATACTAAATTAGAGTTTGTTGACAGCATCAATAAACTGATTGCCCCGATCTGAATAGTTTTTAAATAGACCAAAACTAGCACAAGCTGGACTTAATAAAACCACTCCACCAGGTTTTGCATGTGATTGTGCACGACTGACTATTTTTGCCATAGAGATACCATTTAATATCTCAAAATTTGAAAAACCAGCAGCCCTACACGCCTTAGCAATATTTTCTGCTTCATCACCGACAAGAATCGCACTGACATCATGATTCTTTAGCTCACTCCCTAATTCTGTAAAATTAGAACCCTTAGATGACCCCCCTAGAATTATCACCTTTGATTCATCAAACGCTCTTAAGGCCGCAATCGCTGCACCAGGAATTGTAGCTATACTATCATCATAATATTTAACACCGTCTAGTTCGCGTACCAGCTGTAAACGGTGAGGTAAACCCTTAAACATGGCTAATCCTTTTTCGATTGCAGCAGCATTATTTGTAATCCCCCAGACAGCATCAATAGCGGCACAGGCATTATCATAGTTAAATTTACCAACGATACTTAGCGAATTAACTGAACAAATCTTTTGTTCATTGTAGTAAAAACATTCCTCAAACACATGTGCAGTTTTGTCATTTGGATAGCCCACCAACTGTGCTATTGAGCCTTTCGCTACATCTATTGCATATTGATTTGACTGATTATAAATCAATACATCATCTGGTTTTTGATATTTTGTTATATTCGTTTTTGCCTGGATATAATCATTCATATCGCTATGGTTGTCCAGGTGCTCTTGTTCTATAAATAATATTATTGCAATATGAGGAGATTTTTCGATATCCCATAACTGAAAGCTAGATAATTCATATACCACTATGTCAGTCGGCGTTATTTGGCCAAGCACATCAAGTGCCGGACTGCCAATATTTCCAACCAGCCAAACTTTTTTTCCTGCCGCCTCAAGCATACTTGCTATTAAACTGGCAGTTGTTCCTTTTCCTTTACTGCCTGTCACCCCAATTATTTGAGCAGGACATTTTGCAAAAAACTCATTAGTAGCTGTCCAGATTCTGCCATTTGTTTTTATTTTTCTTGGCGTTAGACCAGCCGTTCGAACAACTAAATCATAGTCCATAAGTTTATCAAATGCATCGTCGCCAATTATTGTTTTTATGCCGGCAGGTGTTTCCATATCCGGCTGTTTTTGATCAAATATTGTAATTATATTTTTGGGATCAGAAGCCCAGTAATTATAATTTGATTTTCCTTCTATCCCAAATCCTGCTATTGCAATCTTCATCCCGTTAGAGTATCCAATTAGTCTTTGTTTTTTGCATATATATATCTTCTTTCATTACTCCGATTAAATAATTGACGTTAACTTATACTCTAACGGTATTCATACAAATTATCCTAGCGCGATTCAAATAATGTTTCTATTTTATCGTTTAGGTCGACAATTTCTTGTTTTTCTCCACTGCTTACGGCTGCAAGAACCCACTTATTTTCATTAATGAAACAGCGCGCAGTGTCAATCATGCGTTTAACTGTCACTTTTTTTATCATAGCAGGAACTTTTTCATAGTTTTTTATAAAACCATCGGCAAAATAGCGCCCTGTATAAAAACCACTAATCTGCGATACGGTTTGTGCTCCCATTTGGTAGCGTCCGAGTGCAAATGACTTAGCGGCAATAATCTCTTGTTCGCTAATTTTTCCATCTAATACGTATCTTATCTCGCGAGTAATAATATCGAATAATTCTCCGGCCGCTTCATGATTAACTTGACCAGTTATGTCCCAGCCACTGTCATAAAACCCAACGTCAGTATAGGCGCTGACATTATATGCCAAGCCTTTTCTGCGAGCAGCACCAAAAATACGCGAATGCATAGTACCTGTTAGAATATGGTTCAAATAATGCATTGCGTCGAGTTCTTCGTCGTTTAATTCCCTGTTAATGACCATAAAAAGACCAAAAGTTAAGTTAGTTGCGTCTTTTCGTCGAACAATACTTGGGTTGGCCTTGGTTAGCTCATCACGAGGCACCATGAAGCGCTCACCTTCTGGCAAATCAAAATTTTCAATCTGCCTTCTAATTTCGGCTCTGCGTCCATCCAGTTTCCCCGCAATAACAAAACGCATATTAAGTGTCGTATGCGTACGCCGATGATGTTCACGTACGTCAGCGAGTGTTACAGCACCAATAGTTGGTAATGATTGACGATATGTCAATATATCTTCACCCAATAATTGCTGAACTCTTGGCCACAAGATTCGTTGATGATCATTTAAATAATTTGTTAATTCACTGCGCACATTTCCTTTTTCGGCATTAAGTTCTGACTCATTAAATCTTGGATGGCAAATAGCAACTTTTTGTAAATCAAGTATTCTATCCCATTCGAAATCTGCACAATCGGCCTCATAGACCATAGATAAATCACTTGTATAGGCATTACGATATGCACCATTTTTCGTAAATTCAAATTCAAATTCATGTTCAGTTTTGAAGCGTGCGTTTGCCCCAAATGCCATATGCTCCATAATATGAGCAACTTGCTCTATGTCTTTGGATTTGGCATAACGGTTCCCCGCACGAAATTGGAACTGCATACTCATCGTTGTAGCATCTGGAACATCAATTAGCAAACCACGAGCCCCATTTTTTAGTCTAATCTCTTCAACTTCGTGTTTCATATATTTTCATCCTATAATAAATTTTATTTACGACGATTTTTACGATTTTGACGTTGTGTTTTCTTTTTCTTACGATTAATATTCTTTTTTTGATTTGATGTTGCATGGGCTGATTGTGCTTTTTTAACATTAAAATCGCTGTCCCTGTTTTCTTCGCCACCCGTTACTTCGTTGACGCCTCTTTCAACTGCGGTTTCAGCCAGACGAGTCAACTCAGTTTCGTATTCTTCTTTGGTTTTAGCAATAACATCATTAACATGCACATGCATTATCGCGCGTAACACCTCATCGCATAATGTCGCCTGCAAACTATCAAATAATTTCTGAGATTCGCTTCTATATTCTACTAATGGATCCCGTTGAGCCACACTCCGCCAATGTATGCCTTCGCGTAGGTGTTGCATATTCTCAAGGTGCTGCATCCAGAGAGTATCCAATACCTGTAGATATACCTCGCGTTCGACTTTTCGTATTGTATCAACACCTAGCTCTAATTCTTTTGATGAATAGAATTTATTAACTTCTGCAAGTGCTGTCTCGAATCTTGTTTTATCTTTCTTTTCATCACCAATAATGTTAATTTTTTCTATTTCTATAGGAAATATAGTTTCAAATTCTTCGAAAAAGTTTTTATTATTTTTGGATGGAACAACAGTAAGGCTATGAATTTTTGAATCTATCAGACGATCAATCTCTGGTTTTATATCATTACCTTCTAAAATTTTTCGTCGCATGGTATAGACAACCCGACGATGACGATTTATCACATTGTCATACTGAACAACGTTTTTTCGAGTATCGAAGTTAAAACCCTCAACACGCTTTTGGGCAGACTCTAGTGTTTTTGAAACCGCTTTATTTTGAATTGGTGTATCTTCACCAACGCCTAATCTATCCATTAAACTTGCTATTCGTTCACCCTGAAAGATCCGCATTAAATCATCTTCGGTGGAAACATAAAACTGTGTCTCGCCTGGATCGCCTTGGCGACCGCCACGACCACGTAACTGATTATCAATTCGACGTGATTCATGTCTTTCAGAACCAATCACTACTAACCCGCCAAGCTCCACCACGCCCTTGCCAAGCTTAATATCGGTTCCACGACCAGCAATATTTGTTGCAAGTGTAATTGAACCTTTTTCGCCTGCTTTTTCAATAATCGAAGCCTCACGCTCATTGTTTTTGGCATTTAAAAGTTCGTATGGAACACCTGCGTCATCTAGCCATGAAGCAATTAATTCATTTTTCGCGATAGAAGCCGATCCAATCAAGACTGGGCGACCGACTGAATGATACTCGGCAATTGCTTTCGCTACTGCCTTTAGCTTGGCTTTTTCAGTTTTAAAAATTAAATCCTGTTTATCATTGCGGATAAGTGGCATATTCGATGGTATCTGAATTACGTCTAGACTGTATATTTGCTGGAATTCTTCGGCTTCGGTAAACGCCGTACCTGTCATACCAGAAAGTTTTTTGTATAAGCGGAAATAATTCTGAAAAGATATAGTTGCCAAGGTCATACTTTCTTGCAATACCGGAACACCTTCTTTGGCCTCAATCGCCTGATGTAGCCCTTCGTTATATCGACGACCTTGCATTAAACGACCTGTAAATTCATCGACAATGATTACCTCGCCATCATTCGTCACTACATAGTCCTTATCCCTTTTAAATAATGCCTGCGCTCGCAATGCTTGATCCATGTGATACACAGATCTAACATAGTCTGGACTATATAAATTTTTTATACCGAGTATTTTTTGAATTTTTTCAGTTCCAACATCACTTAATGAAACTGTACGGTGTTTTTCGTCCATAATATAATCTTCAGGTACTAGTTTTGCTGCAATTTTAGAAAATTGGTAGTAACTATCTGGATTTTCGGCTGCTGGAGCACTAATAATTAATGGCGTCCTGGCTTCATCAATTAAAATGCTATCAACCTCATCAACAATCGCAAAATTCAGTTCACGTTGACGTAACAAATCAACTTCATTCACCATATTATCGCGCAAATAATCAAATCCGAATTCATTATTGGTCCCATATGTTACATCAGCTGCATAGGCCTCTTTACGCGACACGGGACGTAACTTTTTTAAACGAGCATCATCATGATGTTCATTATTAAAATCTGGATCATAAATAAATGAGGCGTCATTTATAATAACTCCGACTGATAACCCCAAAAAATGATAGACCTCACCCATCCAACTAGCATCACGTTGTGCCAAATAATCATTTACTGTAACAACATGAACACCTTTTTCTTCCAGGGCATTTAAATAAACCGCAAGTACTGCGACAAGTGTTTTACCCTCACCAGTTTTCATTTCAGCAACCTTGCCTTCGTGCAATGCCATACCACCAACTAGTTGAACGTCAAAGTGACGCATCCCAAGTACTCTAGTGCTGGCTTCGCGGACTAACGCAAAAGCATCTGACATAATATTATCTAGAGTTGTCCCTTTTTTATGTAATCGTTTTTTTAGAATTTCTGTTTGTTTTTTAAGTTCTGGATTCGATAAGTCTTTATACTTATCAGATAATGCGTTAATGGCCGCAACCTTTTTTTGAAGCGCCTTCAGGATGCGTACCTGTGGATCTCCAAATATTTTTGTCAGAACTTTATTCTTATTTACCATAACAAAAAATTACTACTCCTATTCATTCCCATAAAGCTCTAAAAGCAAAATACTACAGTATATTATAAGTCCAAAATAGTAATTTTACAAGATATAAATCGACACAATTTACTATAATTCTCGCTTGAAACTCTGCTTGAAACGACTCATTACTCGACGTCTACCTATGTGTGCAATATTTGACTGTTTGTAATCACTCAGCTGAGCACGTATTTTTGCCTCGACTATATCAACTGCTGCTATCATATTACTAGTTGAGTCCTTGGCAGTTATCAATGTACCCGGTATATTCATAATAACTTCAGCTTCGTATTTATTACCATGCTGATGATTAACTTGATATAATTTTACCTCTGTAGACACACTTTTTCGTGCATGCCGAGGCAGATAGCGATCAAGACGTCCAATCCGTTTTATAACATATTTGCGTGTGGTATCATCGACCTCGTATGCTATTCCAATGACCTTGATTGATGTAATCATGCTACCCTCCTTTTGGTTTGGTTGGTAGCTCTATTATAGCAAAAAATTGGTCTTAGCGCTGATTAGGATAGAGTTTTTAAAGCAGTTCGCGACCATTCAAATACGGCCTTAATACTTCAGGAACTAACAGTGTGCCATCCTTTTGTTGAAAGTTCTCTAATACAGCCACTAATGAACGAGCGAGTGATACAACTGTCCCATTTAAAGAATGCAGTATTTGGACCTCACCACTTTTTCGCCTGACACGTATATTCAAGTTGCGGGTTTGATAATCCGTACAATTCGAACAACTGGTTAATTCACGATACATATTATCAACTGGTGACCAATATTCAATATCATATTTCTTGGCCGCAGGTGCCCCTAAATCGCCGGCAGCAATATTAACAACATGGTAAGAAATACCAATTGCTTGCCATATTTCTTCTTCGATTCCTAATAATTTTTCATGTACCTCTATGCTTTTTTCTGGTAATGAAAAGGCGTACATTTCCAATTTATTAAACTGATGGACTCTAAATAATCCTCTGGTAAATTTGCCATAAGTTCCTGCCTCTTTACGATAGCACGGGCTGTAACCAGCATATAGCAATGGTAAATCGTCTTCATCAATAATCTCGTCAGCGTGATAACCTGTCAATGGTATCTCGGCAGTCGCTATAAGTGATAGATCCTCACCTTCAATAGCATACTCGTCACTTTGATCACTTGTGCGAGGTGCAAAACCTGCACCAGACATAACACGTGATGAGACCATGTGTGGAACGGTCATAAAGGTAAAGCCTTTTTTAACTATATGATTAAGTGCAAATTGATAAATTGCATTTTCAAGTAGTGCCAAATCACCTTTCAGAAAATAAAATTTAGCACCTGCAACTTTTGCGCCTCTTTCAAAATCAACCCAATCACGCCTGATTGCAAAATCTAAATGATCAATTGCGCCTTGTTTTTGATCACCAAATTTCTTAATTTCAACATTATTATTTTCATCACCTAGCGGAACGTCACTGGCAATAATATTAGGGATAGACTCAAGCAGGAGTGAGTATTCATCATCAATTTTTTTAAATTGATTTTCTTTTTCAACTAATTCAGTTTTTAATGATTTTCCCTCGGCAATTAGTTCAGGATTTGGTTTACCATTTTTCATTTGCGCTGATATTATATTTCGCCTTTCACGCAATTCATCAGACTTTTTTTGAATATCACGACGTTTGGCATCTAGTTTAATTAACACATCAATATCAATATCATAGCCTTTATTTTTTGTATTTTCCTGGACTAGTTTTGTGTTGTCGCGAATATAACGAATATCTAACATGAGTCTATTATATCAGAGATATAATAGAAGTAGATTATAGATTATAGATTTTGGGTTATGGTATGGCTACAATTTACCTTTTTAACTTACTGCTAATAACAAAACACAACACACCGGCTGTTAATGTAAAGGCAAATGAAATCAAATAAACTACACCAACAGAAATTAGCCCACCAAATGCACCGATAATTAGCATCCAGCCCGCTATCTTTGGCTTGCACATTATAAAACAGGTTGCAAGAACTGTGATACTAGCAAAAAAGATTGCTAAAATACCTATAAATACATTATTGAAACTACCAGTTGAACCTTGTGCGGGTCCAAAGTTAGGAAGTACTAGTTCTACAAATGACCCTGATAAATTATGTAACCCGCCTACTAAAGCTAGAATAATTGCAATTATTTTTATACCCTTATGTCGACTTCTAATATTTTTCACATAACCGTATTCTAACATAAAAAATAAATTGAGATTATTCTATAATCTACAATCTATAATCTATAATCTACTTGCGATTTATTCAGTTCTGAGAGCTTCGATTGGATTTAATTTGGCTGCTTTACGAGCTGGTAATATTCCCGAAACGACAGAAACAATAACTAAACCAACTACTACGATAGCAATACTGAACGGGTCAAATATGAGTAGCCGAATATCGCCAATATCAAGAGCCTTGCTGATAAATGGATTAGCAATATTACCAGCAATAAAGGCTAGCCCACTACCTATTGCACCACCCAAAAAACCAATCCAGGCTGCTTCTAATTTGAACAACCTTCCAACATCTCGGCGTCTCATGCCTAATGCTTTCATTAATCCTATCTGTTGAGTTCGCTCCAATACACTGATATATTGAGTATTAATAATCCCAAAAATTGATGTTAATATCGCAAGCGCACCAAAACCAAGCAAAATACCCTGTAAAACATTGATAAATGTATTGACGACCCCCAAGATATCAGCAGCAGTTTGTGCTAAATATCCCCTGCTGACTAATACGTCCTTAACAGTTTTCGCCTTAGCAGCACTAGTAGCAGTGACTGAGGCAACTGCAAAATTTTGATAATTGCGCGTATCAATATTTATATAGTCGTATAATGCCTTGGCGGAATCATTGGAAATCAGCAATGAGCTTTGCGATCGAAAAGCTAAACCTGATTTGCTACTTATTGCCTTAACTTTATAAATAAATGTTTTACTTTCTTGCGCAGAAACTGGAGCAGCTAATTTATCAGCTACAATATTAACTGTTTTACCAATTGCATCATTATTGTTTTTAAAACCCAGTGCAGTAACATATTCTTCTGTTAATATTATCTCATCAATATTTAAATCACCATTTGTCAATCCTGCTGCGTATTTTAATGTGACGCTTGGGCTAAACGTACTGATTGATGCAATATACTTATCCTGGCCATCACGTGTAATGTATCTAATTTGAGGATTGTAATTTGGAGAAACAGCAACCACACCATCAATCTTTTTAATCGAGTTTATGTCATTCTGTGTCAAAAGTTCACCTGAAAATAACGCCGTCGAGGTGCTAGCAATGCTAGTTGAGTATTTTTGAGGCCCTTTTTGATTTTTTGGTGGGGCTTTTGTTACACTCAATTCATTAACATTCGTGTTAGCACTAACAATTTGATCGGTATATGCCCGACCTCCCGAACCGGCAGCAAGTGATAATGTGATTGTAAATGCACCTACTGCGATTGCTAAACTAGTAAGTAATGTTCTGGCCTTGGCTTGTTTAAGACTACGACCGGCTCGAATTACAATATCACGCGTTCTCATGATTTTGCTCCTAAAATTTTAGCAATTTTTCCATCTTTGATTAGTATCTGCATATCGCATCTTTTTGCTAAATCAGGGTCATGCGTCACAACTACTAAAGTGACTCTATTTTTTTTATTGTATTCAAATAATAAATTTTCTATTACTGCACCAGTAATACTGTCTAGATTTCCAGTTGGTTCATCCGCAAAAAGAATTTTTGGACTGTTTACAATCGCCCTTGCCACTGCCAGACGTTGCTTTTGACCACCTGACAAATCGCGCGCGCGAGATTTCTTTTTGTCCAATAGCTCTACAGCAATAAGCGCCTCGTCAATAAGTTTTCGTCGTCTTGAACTGGATACATCAGCAATTTCAAGAGGTAAACTAACATTGTCATAGCAACTCTCTTTGGCTTGAACAAAAAAGCTTTGAAAAATAAAGCTCATTGACCGAGATCGAAATTTATCAATTTGTTTTTGACTTAATGCCAAAATATTTCTACCACCAATATTAATTTCACCTGACTCGGGTTTATCAAGTCCACTCATTATGTGCATTAACGTTGACTTACCACTGCCTGATTTACCTAATATTGCTACGCTAGCACCAATAGGTATTGTAAAACTAACATCATCCAACGCCTTAAATTTGTTGTCTTTTTTACCATATATCTTTGTTACGTTCTTCACCTCAATCATGCATCTATAATATCATCAATACCAAATATCTACCAACCGCCTCCACCGCCTCCACCGCCTGAACCACCACCACCACCTGAACCACCAAATGATGAACTTGACGGTGACGAATAGCTATTGCTGGTAGCATTTGATGAAAACCCTGATAATGTTGTCCCAAACATTACCGCGTTAAAGGCATTATTACCGACATACCAGTCAGGTTCCACGTTTTGTTGTTCGTAGAAATTTCCTAATACTTTCGCCCATTCCATCTCGTTCCCAAACAATACTGCATAAGGCAATACCCTTTCATAAAGTCGACAAACCTTCGCAGAATCATTGGTATCTATTGGTATTTTATTGACGCCCTGAGGGCTTTGTAAGACCTTTATACGGTCTTCCTCAGCTATCTCAATGTAAAGCTTGAGCCCGTCTAGATAATCAAGTAATTCGCGACCTTTTTTGGAAAACGGTTTTGTGGCCAAAATTATCATTATGCCAATAACTACGCCAATAAGTCCGATGAATAATGTAAAAATGCTTAGAACTCCAATCATAACCACAATTATTATCATTGTTTTTCGTAATTTTTTATTTACTTCATAATACCCATCTATCTGTGCTGAGATTTTTGATTGTTTATATATTTCTGTTAATTTCGAAAAAATAACATAGTCAGGTTTATTTGGCTCTAGATTGTATTTTGCACCAGGCTGAGGATTTTCTCCAAATAATGCCACAATAATTGCGTTTTCTGTGTCGTCTAAAGCATCAGTCGATACAAATTCAAGTGTGTAGGTTGCTTTATTGCGATTTTCATCATTAACCTCAATAATCTTTATATTATGCCGAACTGCAAAATCTACATAGGTCGCAGCCACCCAAGTTCTTTCTTTTTTTGCTATTATTGAAGATAAAGCAACATCAACTTTTTTCGGTGGTAAATATTCAGCAATAATTATTCCTTTGCCAGAGTCTCCTTTGCCTTTTGTCTTTTTTAATATAAACAATGTAATCAGAAGCGCTATTATTACAATGAATGAAATGACAGCCAAAATAAAATAGATGATAAAAAATATCATTATAGCAGCTTCAACAGGTGACATTTTATATTGACTAAACGTATTCGGGCTAAAGCCAACCGAAATTGTAAGATTTTGACCAGCGCTCAATGTTGATACTTCAGCTGTATAAATACCGTCTGAGAGTGTAGCTCGGCACTGAGTAGTTGAATTGACTACGCCATAATAACAGGCTTGCTTGCCACTCAATGATTCTAATATATTCGAACCAATATGCAAACGAGCTGTGACTTTATCTATAGGTTGAGCCCAATCAGTACCATTAACATCCCAATAAAACTCATCGCTATTGGTATCAGGAAAAAATTGAGTGACATCATGTTGAGAATAGGTTATTTTATATGTATTTAAACCATGAACATACGTATTGGCGTTGCCAATACGTAAAACTAAATTTCCATTCTGATAATAAGTTTTATAAGGTAATGCAACACCACTAAAATCTGTCACAGATTGTATCACTAAATTTAATGAATGGTTATTATATGATTCCGGTATTGCCCGTTCTATGCCATGGTTTTGATTAATACTTGGAAAATCAGCTGTTATTAATTCAACCGTTTTTAATGTAGAACGACCTTCGTTGTTTTTGTCTAAATAGTAATCGGCTTGAAAATCTTTGATTGTAAAATCATTGACAGAAGCATGGATAAAACCAATGTTTACTATCGATAATAATATAATTGCCGACAACCCCAACAAAAATCGCTTCATATTAATAGTATATCAAATATTAATATGTTTAAATTTATTAAATAATTTAATTTTAGATAATCTTAATGTCTGGATAAATATCACGAGTCGTACTATCAATTTCAGCCCGAAGTTGCGGGAAAGGCACACCTTCACGAGCTGATACACCCTCAAATACCCAAAATACACGCTCGCTAAAACCTAATCCGCAGGCAGGTGGCATACCATATTCTAACATTTCAACATAATCAATATCTAACATCATTGCTTCGTTGTCCCCTGCTTCGCGCATAGTTTGCTGTTGCACAAATCGAT
>CAIPOF010000053.1 GCA_903866605.1 uncultured bacterium
GCGATTAACATTTTGACTGCAGGTGTTGGTGTAGCCGCGGTTGGTGGTATTATTTTTGGATCAATTCTTTACACTACGGCTAGCGGAAAACCTGAACAGGTCAAAAAAGCCAATGTTGTTATTGCTAACACGGTTTTAGGGATAATAATATATGCGGTTGCATATTCATTTATGAATTTTCTTATCCCAGGAGGTTTGTTCAACTAATGATTAATTTAAAAATGAATATTATTCGAAATTGGATTTTGGCACTGGTGATTATTACATCAACTGGCGGGATAATATTAACAGTTGTTACACCAACGGTGGCAAGCGCAGCTGATATATCTAAGTGTAATAAAGGCGGTTTTTTGGGTTTTCCACCGTGGTACAGAGGATTAACAAAATCGAATTGTGATATAAAAGGCCCAGATGCAACCAAAGACGGACTCAGTATTTTTATTTGGACAATCGCGCTAAATGTATTACAAATGGCCATAGTGTTAGTCATCTATATTGCTAGCTTCTTTTTCCTATATGGAGGTTGGTTATTCATATTTAGCCAAGGCAAACCAGAGGGTATTGCCAAAGGAAAGTCAACGATGACGATGGCATTGATTGGTTTAGTCGTATCAATTATTGCAGTGGCACTTGTAAACTATATTTGGTCAAGTATTATTAAGACATAAATTATTATGAAAATATTAGAATATATTGCAGAAGCAGTGATAAAAATTAAAAAAACTGATGTTTCTAATTTGCCCACTGACAAAGCCACCGACGTACTCTCTGGTGTATTAGACGTAATCTATTTTGTAGTCGGAGCATTCGCAGTTATTGTTATTATTTTAGCGGGGTACACATTTGTTACTGCAAATGGCGATCCAGCAAAACTAACCAAAGCTAGAATGGCGATATTGTATTCAGTCATTGGTTTAATTGTGGTGATGTTCGCCTTTGTCATCACAGGATTTGTATTAGGAAGGTTTAAATGAAATATGTATGGGTATATTGATATGAGTAAAACTAAATTAAGTAAAGAAATTATTATGATGAATCCCGTTAGAGTCCTTGTCGATATGTATAAATGCGTTACAAGAGTTATGTGTGAATATATTGCTGTTCGTAATAATAAATTTGTTGGAGGACTCTAACGGGATGAAACGAATTAAATATTTAATATTAATATTTGGTCTGATCGCGGGGTTTGGTCTGATCGCTTTTCCGGCTACAGCCTGGGCTAAAAGTGCGCTAGAGGCAACCTGTGAAAATGCTCCTGATACCGAAGTTTGCCAAAATAGAGACACCGATAAATTTCCGACAATCGTTGGACAAATAGTCAATGCATTGCTATACGTTCTAGGAGCTGTCGCAGTCATCGTAATTATTATTGCTGGTATTTTATTCGCTACAGCCAGTGGTGATCCTGCATTGATTACCAAGGCTAAAAACACCCTTCTTTACGCCGTAATTGGTTTGATAGTAGCGATTTTGGCCTATGCAATTGTTAATTATGTAATAAAAATATTTGCATAAAAAATGCGAAATAAGCATTAGCTCTTAACAACCAGCCAATTATCTGCTATAAATAATACTAGAATAAATTAATTCGCTTTTGCTTATGCCAAACTGCGAAAAGGAAATTAAAAATGAAATTGAAATCAGTAAAAATAATGTTGTTTGGGGCGTTATTGATTCCTATGATGGCACTAAGCTCAATGCTATTTGCGCCAGCAAGTGTATTTGCGGGCGATTGTAACCCTAGTGATCCAACTTTAGCAAATGGACAGGCCTGTGGTCAACCAGCGAACACTAGTGGTACTCTTTTTGGTTCAGATGGCATATTCACCACCATAATGAATACAATTTTATTCGTGATTGGTTCAGTCGCTGTGATAATGCTAATATACGGTGGTGTCAGATACACAATTTCTGGAGGTGACGAAAAAGCAGTCACATCAGCCAAAAATACAATATTATATGCAGTCGTAGGGATTGTTGTGTCATTATTGGCTTATGCTGTAGTTAATTTCGTACTTGGTGCATTGATAGTCACGACTTAAATTGATTTTGTCGAGCAGCTAATAATCAAAGAAAGTCATAAATGAAGCAAAAATTAATCAAAATCATGCTGACGGGGATATTAATTGTCCCGATAGTTTCATTATGCATAACGTTTTTTAACCCTTCGGTCACATTGGTACATGCCGTTGTTTGTTCAGACGGGACAACTGTTAGTGACGGTGCGAATTGCGCTAAACCGAATGATACCCCAATTTGTCTGTTCGGTTCGGGTTGCGCATTTACAACAATTGTTAATACAGCGCTATTTTTGCTTGGTTCAATCGCTGTTCTGATGCTGATATATGGTGGTATCCGTTACACTATTTCTGGTGGCAATGAAAAATCAGTCACAGCAGCCAAAAATACAATACTATATGCAGTTGTAGGAATTATTATTGCCGTGCTGGCATATGCGATAGTAAACTTTGTTATTACTGCCCTATTAAGTACGCCGTCAACTGGCTAGTTTTTTGTTATTCCTTAACAAATGACCAATCATCTGTTATAAATAGTACTATGAGATTATTAATTCATATTATGTTTGGTAATTATAAAGGAAATTATAAAAATGAAGCTTAAATCAGTTAGCACTATGTCCGTAGGATTGTTAGCAATCGTTTTAATCTCGTCAGCTGTAGTCTCTATCAGCCCCAAGGTCGTATTAGCGGCCTGCATTCCTGGGGTTTACAATATCTATAATGGCGCAGCTTGTGCTCAGCCAACAGGTACAAACGGGGTTCTTTTTGGTCAAGGTGGTATATTTACATCAATTGTAAATACGGCTTTGTTTGCTATTGGTGCTGTCGCCGTACTGATGTTGATTTATGGTGGTATCAGGTACACTATTTCTGGCGGTGATGAAAAAGCAATCACAGGTGCCAAAAATACAATTTTATATGCTGTTGTGGGTATCGTTATCGCTATTCTGGCTTATGCGATAATCAATTTTGTTCTGTCGTCATTGATGTCTACGGGAACTGTATAGAATTAGGGAAAGTCCTTAACAAGAAATCAATTATCTGATATATTTAAGTATAAGAATAATAGAATCGTTTTTAAATAAATATAAATATTACGAAAAAGGAAAAAATGATGAAATCAAAATCAATAAAAACCATGATCGCAGGCCTACTTTTAATACCCGTTGTTGCATTTAGCATCGGTTTTATAAGCCCAACAAATACATTTGCAGCTGATGATCTAACAACTGGTTATAAAACTGCTAAGCCAACTGCCACTCCGGAATGTATGTTTACTACAACTACCCCAGCCTGTACTGGTGTGGTGACAACCATTGCAAACATAGCCCTATTTGTTCTTGGGTCAGTTGCTGTTTTGATGCTGATTTACGGTGGTGTCAGGTACACTATTTCAGGTGGTGACGAAAAAGCAGTCACATCAGCCAAAAATACAATATTATATGCAGTTATTGGTATAGTAGTTGCTGTGGTGGCATATTCAATAGTCAATTTCGTTATCGGCGCATTGAAAGTGGTCCCGTAGCAATAACCCCGGCAATAACAAAATAATACGACCCATATTTATGGGTCGTATTATATCTGAAAAACTGATTTGTTTTATTGAATTTGGATCTTTTTAGCTGCTTCTTGGCGAATCTTGTTAAATTTGATTGTCAAAACGCCATCTTTTAGAACTGCCTCAACTTCGTCTTCCTTGACGCTGACAGGTAGTGCCAAAGTTCGACTGAATTCTCCCCAGTAACATTCCTGGATATGCCAGCTAATTGCATCGGTATCATCACCACTATTCAGTGTCCCACTGATAGTCAATATGCCGTCGCTGATGCTGACATCTAATTCTTCCTTATTAACACCCGCAGTGCGGGCTTTGACAACCAGTTTATCCTCGGTTTCATAGACATCTACGGCTAGCTGACCAGGAAATTCTTCTTCGGAATCATCCCAGCTGGCATCGTTTTTGTCGGGTTCGGTTGCTGTTAGTGTGTCGTCGTTAAGAAAAGCTGCGGTTAGCTCATCTTCGATTAGTAGGTCGTCATTTTGTTTGCGGGCCATGATATCATATCCTCCACTTTCCCTAGGCTCTATTGACAAATAGTCTCTCACATTATAACCAACATATACAGTATAATCAACCATAGAAGGCAGATAAACGTAAAAATCACAATGCTAGACGATATCTTATCAATCATAGCTCCACACCACTGTTGTGGCTGTGATAAAATTGGCAGTTTGATATGTAGCAATTGTAAATATAACATCAATATTGAACAAAAAATGGTTTGCGTTGTCTGCCACAGACCGACTGCGCAAACGTGGCTATGTAAAAATTGTCGCATGCCATTTGAAAAAGTTTGGCTTGTTGGTGAACGAGATGGAACCTTGCAACGGTTAGTCGGATTATATAAATTTGAGCGAGCTAGGTCGGCCTATCGTTCACTTGGTGATTTATTGTTAGGCGTTTTGCCAGAATTACCCGATAACACTGTGATTGTACCAATTCCGACGACACCAAGTCGAATTCGTGAGCGTGGCTATGATCATATGTTGCTGGTTGCCAAATATATTGCCAGGAAACGTGGATTACAATGTCGACAATTGGTGTGTCGCCAGACAAATACCAAACAGCGCCAATCAAATGCTAAAAAACGCGATTTGCAGGCGAAACAAGCGTTTGAAGTGCGTGGCAAAATTGATCCAGCTGTTCCCTATCTGTTAATTGATGATATTATAACAACTGGATCCACGATCAAATATGCTTCGGCTGCGCTGTGTAAGGCTGGGGCAAAACACGTTTGGGTTGGGGTTGTTGCAAGGCAGATTCTAAAGTAGATTATAGATTGAAGATTTTGGATTATAGAAAGGTAACGAATAAAATAATTCAAAAAAACGTTGAAAAATTTTAGAAAAGAGTATGCAACAGATAGTAGTATGCGCATAACAATAACTGTATCAATCAAAATATGCCAATTTGTAGGTGTTGATGGTATAATATGCGCTGGAATAAGTGATATTTGGTTTGAGATTATTCTAAAATCTATAATCCATAATCAAAAATCTAATTTTATCCAAGGAGAGGTGACCGAGTGGTTGAAGGTAGCAGTCTTGAAAACTGCCGTGCCAGCAATGGTACCGCGAGTTCGAATCTCGCCCTCTCCGCCAATTTAAAAACAACGACCTTTTGGTCGCTGTTTTTAAATTGCTAGGGTCGAGATCCGAACTCGCGGGTGCTGTGGAACAGCGCAAGCCACGTGTTCGGCGTAGCGCAGCGAAGAGAAAAAGTGTTTACATTTTTTCACAAGCAAGCGGAGGAGCGAAACGTAGTAAAGCGCTATCTCGCCCTCACCACTTGGGGATTCATTGCTAAATAGTTCCCTGTTCCACTTTTGCCTATAAATTGATACTATAGTTTAATGACAGATTCAATGAACCAACCCCCTGATTTGATAAGGGCAATGATGCAAAACGAAGAGTTAATAAGCAAAATGTATATTGAAAATGCAACTCTATTCCCTGGTGATAGTAAATTTTGGATAGCTATTGCAAAGGATGAGATGTTACATTTCAGCTGGTTAAGAGAACTTTTTGAAATGGTAAAACAAGGCAGTGTGGCGATGAAAGCGGATCGATTTAATATGGAATCTATAGTTAGTTTTGGTGCTTATGTTACAGATCAAACTAACAGGATACGGGCAGAATCGGCTTCGGCAATCAAGGCACTATCTATTAGCATGGATTTAGAGAATTCATTACTTGAATCAGGTATTTTCAAAGTTTACAGCTCAGACGATCAAGAGATAAAGACTATTTTAGGCAGATTACAAAAATCGACTGAGGATCATTATTCGGAAATAAAAGAACGATGGCTAACCGAACGAACCAATGCAGGAATTAAATAACAATCTATTCTCTCGCCTCTGGTTATGATAAAATAGTGCAGTTGACAAGTGTAATATTTCCCTAAATCTTACGCTTTAGACAGGAGTTGCGTGCATAACGTAGCTTGTACAGTTTTGTAAACCAAGCCGAAGGCTGTTTGAAAAACTGAGAGGAATCGTTGCGATAAGTGACAACTTTCGAACTTGTTCGGAAGCGAAAACTGAAAGCTAACGATGACGAGGAGGAGTACCCAAGTGGCTGCTGCGTGAAACGTAAATTAATGACGGCTACCGTCCCCTAAGCTTGCGTTTTATACAGGAGTTACTTGCGTAAGTGTGTGACCCAAAAAGTGGAGGAGTACCCAAGTGGCTGAAGGGGACGGTTTGCTAAATCGTTAGTCTGGGGAGACCTGGAGCGGGAGTTCGAATCTCCCCTCCTCCGCCAAGAATAAAATATCCCGACCAAAAGGTCGGGATATTTTATTCCCATTACCACATCCCTCTCATGCTATAATTAATCCATGCAACCCGATCAAAACAATATTATTCCAAAACAAGTCCCGCCAACAGAGGATACACCAGAAATGTATACTCCTACTGATGCGATTGCCGAAGGACCTGAGACGGTTGTCGATACACAAACCGAAAATGATGAAACTTCAGACAAGACCATTGAATCGACGGTCGATGACGAACCAGTATATTGGAGCGCCAAAGAATACATACATCACGAGAAAAATGGTTTATGGTTTGTTATTTTTAGCTTGGTTGTTGTTGCATTTATTGCTCTTGATATATTCGTAATCAAATCCTATTTCTATTCTTTTTCAATATTAGTTGTCGTAATGGCGATTGCTGTAATTGTGTATTCCCGTCGTCCACCACGCACGATGGAGTACACCCTAAGTGGTGACCAAGGACTATATGTGGGTGATAGACTATACCATTTTGGCGAGTTCAAGGCTTTTGGTATTATCAAAGATCAAGGCGAACATTCGATTGTTATGCTGCCAGTAAAAAGGTTTTCGCCTGGTCTAACGGTTTATTTTCCAGAGGAGGCAGGCGAAAAAATTGTAGATATATTTGGTGCCAGACTGCCAATGCAAGATTTAAAACTCGATTTTATTGATGTTATTGTACGAAAATTACGTCTTTAGATTATATTCAACCGTTCGACAAAACTTACGACCTTCAACACCTACTATCTACTGACTACTAACCTGTGATACAATATCTTGTATTCGTCACGATATAGTGACAGAAAGCACCTTCTAGTTACATGAAGTGTAGGGCTGCGCGTTTACGTGCGGCCCTACGTTTTGCACCCGTAGCTCAGCTGGATAGAGCGCTGGCTTGCGGAGCCGGAGGTCGTAGGTTCGAATCCTGTCGGGTGTACCA
>CAIPOF010000054.1 GCA_903866605.1 uncultured bacterium
ACTCCCAGCACCTCGAGGCGTTTTGATAGGCAGTTTTGGCATTTCTGGAATTGCTACGTCATCAGACTTAGACTCAACTACAGGTGTGGCTACAACTGGACTGGGTGGAGTTTCTTCAAAATCTAGATTATTAGATTCTTGCGATACACCAGCTAATACTTTAGCTAATTCCTGGTCGTCACTGATTGGTTTTGTTGTTTGCGGTTGTAAATCCATTTCCCACCTCTGATTTTAATGCTTATACTTATTCACTTAATACTGTATCATAGATATATATACTACAGCAAGGAATATTTAAGGAAGAGAGAAATTTATGTTAGATGATTTTAATGTAATAAAACAACGTGATCCAAGTGGGTCACTAGAAATTGCTGGTTTTCAATTTGAACAGGCCGTTTTCAATGTAGTTCTGCAAAATATCGAGAATGATAATCGATTGATTAAAAATGTGGTAGTTGCTGGGATGGGTGGATCGGCTTTGGCCGCGCTGCTTGTCAAATCATGGCTTAAATCAGAGCTAACATTACCAATGGAAATTGTTAGGTCTTATGATTTACCAGATTATGTCAGTCACAATACATTAGTAATAGTTAGCAGTTATTCGGGCAATACCGAGGAAACCCTGAGTTGCCTAGCCCAGGCAGAATCAAAAGGTGCTCAAGTTGCGATTATTGCATCTGGGGGTAGTTTAATCGACCATGCAAATAAAAACCAAACGACATATGCCCTTCTTCCAGCTGATTTGCAACCACGGATGGCAGTAATTTATAATTTGCGAGCATTAGTTGCGCTATTAGCGAATTTCAAGATTGTTTCAAATGATAAACTTGATGAGATTTCAAGCACATCAGACTGGTTGAAAAGTGAAAGCTCCAGGTGGTCAAGTGATGTAAAGACCGAAGATAATTATGCAAAACAGTTAGCTCTTCAAGCAGTTGGCAAGACAGCGGTTTTTTATAGTGGAACATTGACAGCGCCAGTTGCCTATAAATGGAAAATTAGTTGGAATGAAAATGCCAAGAATGTTGCGTTTTGGAATGAATATCCTGAATTTAATCACAATGAATTTATTGGCTGGACATCGCATCCTGTTGAAAAACCATTTGCAGTTTTTGATATTGTTAGTAGTTTTGAACATCCAAGGATATTAAAGCGATTTGAGATTTCTGATCGACTGCTTAGCGGTATGCGTCCGAAATCTACGATTATCGAATTGGCAGGGGAGTCAGTTATAGAACAGTTATTGTGGGGCAGTATTTTGGCTGACTTTGTCAGTATCTATGTAGCGATTTTGAATAATGTTAATCCAACTCCAGTTGTATTAATCGAGAAACTGAAACAAGAGTTAGCGCCGCCTCTTTCTAACGGCTGATATCGGTTACTTCATTTCAACAGCACACTCTACGTGTGACACTTTGTGTCAGCACGTGGCGTTCGGCTGCCTACCGGCACAGTCTGTTGGAACAAAGTAACCAATATCAGCCGCTAAATGCCACCTAATATCGACTATTTTTTATTTACATCCTCGTCTCCTTAATGATATACTAACTCCCATACAAGCATAAGGATGTTTTTAAATAATAATATGAATATTAATAAAAAAATGAATGGTTTTACAATCGTCGAACTCATAGTCGTCATAGTCGTCATAGCCATCCTAGCCGCCATAACCCTTGTAACCTATACAGGCATATCTCAAAAAGCCACCGTTTCATCAATTCAATCCGACCTTGGCAGTGCTAAAAAACAGTTGTCCCTTTACTATACCGATCACAGCTCCTATCCAACTAGCATTGATGCTACTACCAATTGCCCAAAGGATTCAGGTGGTACACCCGATACTAACTATTGTCTTAAACCAAGCAGTGGTAATGCA
>CAIPOF010000055.1 GCA_903866605.1 uncultured bacterium
ATAATTATGAGTGGTGATTTTTTTCAATTGCCACCAATAAATCGAGGTGATTCGCGGGCCGGTGGTTTTGTAGTAAATAGCAAAGTCTGGCAAGAACTAGATCCAACTATCTGTTATTTAAGTGAACAATACCGTCAAGATGACGAAGAATTGATAGACATTTTGAATTCAATGCGATCTGGTGAATTACGGCGCAATCATGCCGAGAAATTGTTGGCACGGATAGATGTTGAGTCAGGCTCAAGGGAATTAATGACTGAACTTCATACCGTTAATGTTGATGTAGATCGTCTGAATAGCGATAGGCTAGACTTGCTGGGTGGTGATGAAGTATTTTATACACAAACTACAACAGGTAGTAAAAATTATGTCGAAAGTTTGCAACGATCAGTTCTATCACCTGCAACGTTACGATTGAAAAAAGGTGCTTTTGTCATGGCGGTAAAAAACAGTCCAATCCGAAAATACGTGAATGGCAGTCTGGGAACTGTAATCGATTTTGAGTCAGCCACAGAATACCCAATTGTGGAGTTTAAAAACGGCAAGGTAGTGACAATGCAGCCCGACACCTGGGAGTTGCGCGATGGTGATAAAAAACGAGCCAGCATTACGCAAATTCCACTGCGTCTGGCATGGGCTATAACCGTGCATAAATCCCAGGGAATGACCTTGGATGCTGCCAGAATTGATTTGCGGAAAGCCTTTGTTGAAGGCATGGGCTATGTTGCGTTAAGCCGAGTAAAAAATTTGCGCAGTTTGTATTTATCTGGTATTAATCAAATGGCTTTTCGTGTTAGTCAAGATGCCCAAACGATTGATGTTTTATTGCGAGATAAAGCTAGTAAAGATTTAAAAAAATTTGCTCATCTTGAAAATGTAGCTAAAAAAAGAAAAGAAGAGGCACCTAAAAAAATAAAACAAAAATCGAGTGGTTGGACTGCTAAAATTGCAAAAATGCGCGAGACATACCCTAACGCCTACAAACCATGGGAGAAAAAACAAGATGATTTATTAAAGGAAAAATTTCAAAATGGAGCAACAATTAAACAGTTGAGTGATCTGCTTGGCAGACACCAAGGATCGATTACTATGCGCCTGCAGAAACATTTTGGCGAAGATATTGGTATAATGAGTTAAATATGAATGAACCATTTGAAAAAAATGATATTAAAATAGCTGTCGTCGGTGGGGGAACAGGTAGTTTTACACTTCTATCGGCGTTAAAAAGTCATACTAAACAGTTAGCAGCAATCGTTAATATGGTTGATGATGGTGGTAGCACAGGTATATTGCGAGATGAGTTAGGGACTTTGCCTCCGGGTGATGTTCGCCAATGCCTAGTAGCACTTAGTGATTCACCAAAAATTCGAGATTTATTTAATTATAGATTCGAAGAGGGTACATTTGGTGGGCATCCATTCGGCAATATTTTTCTGACAGCGCTTGAAAAGATGACGGGTAGTTTTAGTGAAGCCGTTAATACCGCTTCGGAAATATTACGTATCAATGGCATAGTAATCCCAGCGACACTTGACGACGTTAGGCTAAAAATGGAGTGGCCTGAAGCAAGCATGATTTTGCACGGAGAACGTGTTATTGGGGATGATTATTTCAAATATGATCCTCGTCGAGCTATATTATCTTTGGTTCCCGAGGCAATCGCCAATCCAATTGCAGTGACAGCAATCGAAAAAGCAGACATGGTTGTTATTGCCCCTGGTGATTTGTATTCTTCATTAGGTCCACTGCTAATAATTGGTGGAATTGCCGAAGCTTTGAAAAAAACAAACGCAATATGCGTTTATGTATCGAATTTGGTGACAAAAGACGGCCAGACCGAAGGTTTTACGGTTAGTGATCATGCCAAGGAAATTGAAAGATTTGTAGGTGCACCATTCTTGGACTATGTATTATATAACGAACAAATTCCCGCTAAAGAAGTTGCAAAAAATTATAAAGAGGAAAATGCGTTTTTAGTTAAAGCTGACAAAAAAACACTAGGTCGGGCAAGCTACAAGGCTATTTCTGGAGAATTTTTGGGCGAAATGGCTGTTAAAAAAGAATCTGACGTACTAATGAGTAAGCGATCATTGATCCGTCATGATACTACAGCGGTTGCTAATGCACTGATTAATTTATTTGACTCTAGCAAGAAGGAAAATGATAGTAAATAATGCAAAACATCGGCACATATTTTGTAGTTGATTTTGATAGATGCATAGGGAATATTGACGCGAGTTTTAATTTATTAAATGAAGTTGCTCATGAACTTATGATTGTCAACAAGGAATTATTTATTTCAATGCGCAAACAAGCAGAGTCAGAGGGCAAGCCTTTTAGTGCAATAGAACAGTTAAAGAAAAAATATCCCTCAACTAACCTGGATATTATTGAAAAAATGTATTTAAAAAAGGCAAGCTTGTTGTCAAGCGAGTTGTTAGAACCAGGGGCGAGGGATTTCTTGGATTATTTGCATTTTAATAAAATTAATTTTTGCATAATGAGTTTTGGTGATGAACGTTGGCAAAAGGTTAAGATTAAGGGTGCAGGAATTACCAAGACACCAGTAATAATAGTAAAAAGAATCGATAAAAGCAGTCATATCCGAGAATGGCTTAACCCAAAAAGTGGAAAGTTTTTAATACCAAAGAAATATTTTTTAGATAATAAGTCAAAAGTAGCCAGTGAGATTGTTTTGATTGATGATAAGGTGAAAGCATTTGAAAATCTACCATTAAACGTTCGCGGATATATTGTGCTGGGTTCATCTAGCACTCAAACAAAATTACAGATAGACGGACTCCCTTCATCTATTAAAAAAGTTGATCTTATCAATGAAATAATCGATCAAGAATTTTTGTAATAAATTCATAGTAATTTTCTTACTCTGTATCTGTTAACCCAAATGTTTATCCACAAAACTGTGAATAACTCTGTAATTGTATATAAAATTATTGTAATTAGGGGTTGAAGTGAGTAATGGTGGGTAGTATAGTTAACTTAGTGGAAATAAGTGGGTAGCACCATCAAAAAACAAACACCACTAACATTAATAACCTAAGCGGAGCCAAAGAAGAAGCAATAATATGGCAGGCATAGATTATTTCGAACGAAAGCTTGATGACAAGCATCGGTTGACGATACCGACAGAGCTTCGAAATGAATTTGCTAGCGGTGTTGTGTTGACTCGAGGCTTTGGCAAATATTTACATCTTTATCCAAAACAAGTATGGGATAGAGAAGTTGAGCCTAAACTGGGCAGTAGTATTTTCGACGAAAGAATAGCCGATCTGACAGTTAGGTTTAGGCGTGGCAAAACCGAGGCGGAACTTGATCAAAAACAAGGTCGAGTTACAGTCGAGCAGCATTTGCTTGACTATGCAGGGATTAGTCGAGGGCTGATTGCAGTCAGGGTAGGTACTTACTGGCGAATAATGCCACCCGATGCCGAAGTATAAGGCTATAAGTATAATTGTACTTTAAAAATTTATTTCTAAATAAAGAAAACTCTCGAGATCAACTATCTGGTAGTTAGGCAGTGGGCTACGGGCCATATTAAAAAACCGCGCTCTTTGTTCAAAAAAACACACCTCCCAAAAAAACTCCACCTCACACATAAGTCTCTCAACCGAAGAATTTTAGCAGAGTATGACTTGCTTTTTGCAATCACTGTGAAAATTATTCGGAAACTTATAAATAAAACAAACACATATAAAAACAAAAAGCCATAGCTGCCAGTTAGGTGATCTCGAAACGTTCTCTGTGTTATCATAGAGAACAAATGAGTACAAAAGAACATCCACCACAAAATTCATTACATGTTCCAGTTTTATTAGAATCGACGCTTGAACTGCTAAATCCGATGAAAGACGAGAATTATCTTGATCTGACGGCTGGATATGGTGGTCATGCAAGTCGAATTTTAAATATTACTGGTAATTATGCCGAATCTGTCTTGGTCGATCGTGATGATTACGCCATAAAGCGTTTGAAATCATTATCGGACAAGGGGACAAAGCTATTGAGCACTGATTTTGTCACTGCCGCAAGGCAATTGATAAAAGAAGGTCGTAAATTTAACATGATTCTGATTGATTTGGGGGTGTCATCACCACAACTCGATCAGAGCGAACGAGGGTTTTCGTTTACAAATAGTGGTCCGCTAGATATGCGTATGGATCGACGCCAGGCAAAAAGCGCTAAAACGCTGGTTAACACCGCCTCGCAGGAGGATCTGACGCGTATCATTACTCAATATGGTGAGGAGCCAGTTGGGTTCTCAAAGAAAATCGCGCTTGCGATCATCGCAAACAGACCACTGTCAAAAACTGGAGAACTCGCCGATTTGATCAAAAAAACATATAGTGGCAAATGGAAAAAAATTCATCCAGCCACACGCACCTTTCAAGCACTCCGGATTGCAGTCAATGATGAGCTTCGGCAAATCGAAGACATGTTGCCACTCTTGCCCGACCTATTAAAACCAGGCGGGCGAGTGGGCATCATTAGCTTTCATAGTCTTGAGGACAGATTAGTAAAACGCTTTTTCAAAGAGCAATTAGAATCTGGATTCGAGGCCGAAATCTTGCCATTGACTAAAAAGCCGATTAAAGGGAGTGACAACGATGTTCATAACCCGCGTGCACGAAGTAGCAAACTTCGTGTCGCAGTGAAAAAATAAAACAAAAATAAAAGAAAGGGCAAAACACCATGCCAATTCACATCCCGGTACAATATTCGGACATAGCTCAAGTAGTCACTGTCCACGTAAAATAGTACAAAATTGCTTCGTTCGTTGTTTTTTTAAAAAAATAGCGAACGAAGCACCAACATAAACATAAACAGAAGTTATTAATAAAATGTCTTATCAACGCACACAATCCTTTAACAGCAGGCGCCAGAAAAATTGGTCTCGCAATCAAAATACAGTTGCCTATGTTTCGGCTATCAAGCTTGGACCTGTAGCGCATACTGTACTTGTTGCACTTATGATTACGGTTCTTGGCTTAATATATTTAACCCAAGCGACTAAAGCAACAAGTTATGATTACGCAACCGAAAAAATTGACAGCCAGATTGCAGAGCTAAATACGCAAAAAAACGATCTACAGATTGAAAATGCCAAATTAACTGCACTCGAAACTGTCAAAAATAGTAGTGTTGCTTCAACTATGACAACACCTGCTTCAACCGACTACGTTTCTCAATAGGCTTATGAATCTAGAATTACAAAAAGGTAGTCGTTCGAAAATTTTAGCGGCTATAATTGTTAGCCTTATTGTTGTTTTCATCGTCAGGTTATTTTATTTACAAATTATTCAACATGGTTATTATGTTCAACAAGCTAATAAAGAACAGCTAAAACGATTGACTATTCCTGCAAAAAGGGGGCTTATCTATGCACTAGATGGCAACATTCCAGTGCCGATTGTGATGAACCAGACAGTCTATACTGTTTTCGCAGATCCACAGACAACAGATGATAATAGCAAAATAATTGATACAATTAGACAAATTGCAGGTGGAAATGCCCGCGATAATCTAGAATCATTGCTGAGTAAAAAAGATAGTCGTTATCAAATATTGGCAACAAGGATTACTAGGACTCAGGCCGATAAAATTAAGAGAATCAATTTAAAAGGTATTGGCTTTCAGGAAGAATCACAACGGGTATATACAGAAGGCTCGCTTGCATCGCAGACACTGGGATTTGTGGATTTTGGTGGTATTGGTAGATATGGAGTTGAAGCAAAACTAAACTCCCGACTTACAGGCACAGATGGTTTGTTACAGTCAGTCACTGACGTAAGAGATGTGCCACTTACGATTGGTAATAATAATATAGATAAACCTGCGGTTGATGGTGCTAATATTGTCCTGAGTATTGATCGTAATGTCCAATCACACGTAGAACAAGCTTTGGCTGACGGACTAAAACGAACAGGTGCTACGAGGGGAAATGCAATCGTGATGGATCCTCAGACTGGCAGAGTACTTGCAATGGCTAATCTACCGACATTTGATCCAGCAAAATTCAACGAAGTTACTAATTCTGCAGATTTTAATAATGGTGTCGTTTCGGCGCCATATGAACCTGGGTCAGATATGAAAACACTTACAATGGCAACTGGGATTGATAAGGGTGTTGTCACGCCAAGCTCAACCTATGTTAACACAGATCATATTCAAGTTGATGATCGGACCATATCCAATGCTTCATTCGGTCAAACCGGAACAATAACATTTCAACATGCTATGAATTGGTCACTTAACACTGGCTTTGTAACTGTCGCAGAGCGTCTAGGGGATGGATCTAGCATTACATTAGGGGCACGAAACACCATGTATGACTATTTTTATAACAGATTTCATTTAGGACAACTAACTGGGCTAGAAGTTGCTGGCGAAGTTGCTGGCACAATAATACCCCCGACCTCTGAAGATGGAAATGCGGTTCGTTATGCAACTATGGCATTTGGTCAAGGGATGGACGTAACGATGGTACAGGTAGCGTCAGCGTTTTGTTCAATTGTCAATGGTGGAAATTATTATCATCCGACAGTTTTAGCTGGGGTAATAGATAAAAATGGAAAATATATAACAAATAAAATAGCGGGTGTCTCATCACCAATTTCAAAGTCTACTGCTGACCAGGTCCGTCAGATGACTCAGATTGCCAGAACTACAAATTTTCCGGGTATAGATAAACCGGGTTATTATATCGGCGGAAAAACTGGAACGTCACAGGTTGCGAAAAACGGTACGTATGCAACTGACGAGACAATTGCAACCTATTTAGGCTATGGAGGTAGTGAAGAAATGACCAGGTATGTCATAATGGTACAGGTATCTGGTGATCATAAAGAATTTGCGGGTAATTATGATGCCATGCCAATATTTACTGATATGTCTAACTGGATGATAAATTATTTAGCGTTACAACCGAAAGGGTAATAAATGCACAGCTTTACATTGATTGAACTAACACATGAACTAACCAGGACTTTTACGTTGAGCGTCGGTGCTTTTGTGCTGGCAATGTTACTAACTCCGATCTACACATTAATAGCATATAAATACAAATTTTGGAAAAAACAACGTACCAACAGCACGACTGGCGAAAAATTAGAAGTCTTTAATAAATTGCATGCTAATAAATTTAGACGAAATATTCCAACAATGGCGGGGGTAATATTTGTTATCGCAATTTCTGTTATTACTGTTATTTTTAATCTAGACAGGGGACAAACTTGGCTACCGGTTGCAGCCCTTGTTTGTGGAGCACTTGTTGGCTTGCTTGATGATATTATCAATGTTCGTGGGCAGGGTAAGGGTGTTGCTGGCCTACGATCAAGTCTCAAATTTCTGATGATTACAGCTATTGGCCTTGCCTTGGGATGGTTTTTTTATGCGAAACTTGGTGCAGTTTCGATCAACATTCCTTTTATGGGCGAATTTATGCTTGGTTGGTTGATTATCCCACTTTTTGCTTTTGCAGTCGTTGCTACTAGCAATGCTGTGAATATAAGTGATGGGCTTGACGGGTTGGCAGGAGGCCTGGTTGCGATTAGCTATGTTGCATTTGGTATTATTGCACTTTTTCAAGCACAACTTTTATTAGCGGGATTTTGTTTTACCGTCGTAGGCGCGCTACTCAGCTATTTGTGGTTTAATATTTATCCAGCTAGGTTTTTTATGGGAGATATAGGTAGTTTTGCACTTGGCACGTCACTTGGTGTAGTTGCAATGTTAACGAATACGTTGTTCTTATTGCCAATTATTGGAATAGTTTTTGTTGCTGAAGCCGGCTCAAGTTTAATCCAAATCATCAGCAAACGTGTATTTCATAAACGCATATTTATTTCGGCTCCAATACATCAGCACCTTGAAGCCTCTGGGTGGCCCGAGACAAAAGTAACGATGAGGTTTTGGATAATTGCTGTCGTCGCTTCGTTTGTCGGCGTATTACTTGCCATGGCGGGGGGCAGTATTTAAAGTGTTAAGAAATCGAAATATTGGTTATCTATCAAGTCTTTCAAATGAGGCTCAATATAGTGATAAAACACCTATACGTCGCCATAGACCTGACTACGCGATAATTTTATATATGGGTTTATTGATGCTGATTGGTTTAATCATTATGTACGCTATTGGCCCACAACGTGCTAACGTTTTGAACAATGCCTATGGTGGTGATTACAGCGGAACTTATTTCTTTTTTAAACAAGTTACTAGTTTAATATTTGCTTTAGTGGCTTTTGGGACAATGGCGATAATTCCATATACACTAGTCACAAAAAATTCTGGCAAGATACTTCTTGTCGCGTTAGGGTCTTGTGTGCTACTGGCGATTGCTGGATGGGCGAATCTAGGTATTGCTCAACAATCATTAGGCGCAACACGTTGGTTTAACTTCGGATTATTGGGTAGTTTGCAACCTGCCGAATTTTTGAAATTTGCAATCTTGATATTTACAGCAGGTTTTTTGGGTGCAAAGATTAAACAAGGAAAAGTGAATGATACTCACGAGACACTTATCCCGTTAGCGATTATTGTAGCCATTTCGATGTTGTTTATTGTTGTGATTCAAAAGGATCTGGGTACTGGTATATCTTTGGTTGGAATTATTGCTTCGATGCTCTTTATCGGAGGAATTAATAAACGGAATGGGGGCATTATCCTATTGATATTTGCCGCCATAGGAGCAATATTTATCATTAGCGCGCCTCATCGTATTGACCGAATAGCCACATATATCAAAGGTGACAATTCTTCTATCAGCGATGCCAGTAGCTACCAAATAGAGCATGCAAAAATTGCAATTGGGACAGGGGGCTTATTCGGTGTTGGAATAGGGAATAGTGTTCAAGCAACCGGATATTTACCCGAAGCTATTAATGACTCAGTCTTTGCTATTATGGGAGAAACGTTTGGGTTTGTAGGTTTGGTAATAATATTGCTGTTATTTTTAGCACTTCTAATGAGGATATTAAAAGTAATGGATCATCTTGTTGATTATAGATTAAAATTAATTGCAGCCGGAGTATTTGGCTGGTTGGGCGCACATGTTATTCTAAATGTAGCATCAATGATAGGCATTTTCCCATTAACAGGTATTACATTACCACTGCTAAGCTTTGGAGGTACAAGTATGCTATTTATTGCTGCAGCACTTGGAATAGTATTCCAATTATCACATTATACAATTCATCCATCAAAACTAAAGGAGGCGCAAAATGAAAATTTTAGCAGTCGGCGGGGGATCGGGCGGTCACGTCACTCCAGTCGTAGCAGTTTTACGCGAAATTAGAAAGAAACAACCTCATTGTGAAATTAGATTTTGGTGTGATAAAAAATTTGCCAAACAAGCCAGTGAGCTAATTGGGTATTTTGATAAAGGTATACCAGTGCATACAATTATGGCAGGAAAATTGCGTCGCTATCATCATGTGTCGGTGATGCGTCAACTATTATGGCCATCACTTGTACTTCATAATATAAAGGATGTATTTTTGGTGATAGCTGGATTTTTCCAAAGTTTCATTAAATTAATCATATGGCGCCCTGACGTTGTTTTTACCAAAGGCGGATACGTCTGTTTGCCTGTTGGTATCGCTGCGTATTTTTTACGTATTCCACTGGTTGTGCATGATTCAGATGCTTATCCTGGGCTTACTAATCGTATTCTTGGAAAATGGGCTACCTCAATCGCAACTGGTGCACCACTTAAATATTATAATTATCCTATTGAAAAAACACGATATGTTGGCATACCTATAGCAACTGAATTTCATAAATTTTCTGAAGCAGAACAACGATCAGCCAAGTCAAAATGGGGGATAGATGTAAATCAACCATTATTAGTGGTCACTGGGGGTGGTCTAGGCGCAAGTCGGATTAATGATGCAATTGTTTTTTCACTAAAAAATCTGTTAAAAATAACATCAGTTGTGCTTGTTTCGGGGAATGGGCAATATGATGCCTTAAAATCCTTAGTACCTCTAAATGATAAAAATTTTCAATTACATGCATTTATATCAAACGGCATGGCATCATTACTCGGCGCGTCTGATGTTGTGATCGCTCGTGCTGGTGCGACGACCATACTTGAATTAGCTTCACTTGCAAAACCAACTATATTGATTCCAAATGGTAGGCTAACTGGTGGACATCAATTAAAGAATGCAGAAGTCTATAAAAAAGCAAATGCGGCAGTAGTTATAAATGAAGAAAAAATGGTTGAGAATCCAGATATTTTAGTATCAGCAGTTGATCAAATACTGTCCAATAATGAACGTACCAGTAACATGTCAAAAATATTTTCATCATTTGCACGTCCAAACGCAGCAAAGGATGTAGCAGATATGATAATCTCTAGTATTAAATAATATGATGGATACAGAGACGGAGTTCAAATAAAATGAGTATTTTGAGAAAAAGGCAAAAAGACATACCTAGGAGGAGGTCGGTCGAAGGTATCAAAGAAAAAACTTCTAGCCCTAATATATACAAACGCAATCGTACTCTTACAGGGACGACATCTAATCAGTTAAACAATGTAAATTCAAAAACAGACCTAGAATCACCCAGGGTTCATGCACGTAATTTATCGATAAGACGTCGAAAAATATCATTTATTTTAATTTTAATTATAATTTCAGCAATACCAATTTGGATTATGATAAGTAACTTTACGGCTAGTGTCAGTGTCAACATAAACGACGTTACGGTATCTAAATCGGTTACATCTTCAAAGTACGAACAAGCAATTCAGGATTATCTAAATATGAATCCAATGAGTAGGTTACTATTTATTTTGGATAAATCCGCCATGAGCGCATATGTATCATCAAAATTGCCAGAAGTATCAAACATTCAGAAAATTAACACAGTAGGTATCGGAAAAACAAATTTTACAATTTCAATGCGTGTACCAATAGCTGGTTGGCAAATAAATGGAAAACAGTACTATGTTGATTCGAGTGGAATACCGTTTGAAGTTAATTATTATTCTGCCCCACCGGTACAGATTGTCGATAACAGTGGTATAACGCCAAAAATTAGCTCAATTGCAATTGCTAGCACCCGTTTTCTAAGTTTTGTAGGAAAAGTTGTTAACGAAGCAAAACAGAGTGGTTATACTGTTACACAGGCAATACTGCCAGAAAATACAACAAGAGAATTAGAGGTTAGATTAAAGGAAGGTAACTATTTAATAAAATTATCAATAGATCGACCAGTAGGGGAGCAAATAGAGGATATGACAGCAGCAGTTAGGTACTTTGCGGAACATGGCCAAAATCCACAGTATATTGATATTCGTGTAAGCGCAAGGGCATTCTATAAATGAAGAGGCTACCTTGCCACTCCCTCTTAGTGTTCTAAATATGTTCTAAATTAAGGAAGGGGGTATAAATATCTGAAAAAACATATATAAATATAATACTGCAAAAAAGCAAATATACCAAAACTAGGTGAGAATAGTGTACTATTTTATAAAATACAATATGTCTGTGGAAAAGCAAATGGCGGCTATTTGTCGAGCATAACGTGATCAAGCCTTATCAATGTATGTTTATATAGCGTATGTAATAACAGTATCAAGTAAGTATAAAGAAATGTAATAAAAAATAAATATTAAATGTAATGCAGATAGCCCTTAATAGTGTACTCTCTCGCAAATGGCTCATTCATCTCTTTTACGTACAATAATAGACACATTGTAAGTCAACTAACGATTATATATAGAGAGTCGTAAAAGGTATATTGTGCGACGCATAGCGTGTGTGTCTATATGACTGTTTCTATGCCAAATATATAATATTATATATTTCTTTCGCCTTTCGACTTTCTATACATTCACATTTTTATTTTTGTACTACGCTCCTTATATCGTTTATGTTATTTTGTTCTATCTAATTTAGCAATTAATTAAAACATTGTGTGTCGCTATGTTTGTCCCTATGTCCGGATTTAAAGGTGTTCTATTATTGTTCTATAATATTTATTGTTGCTGATAATCAAATAAGTTAGTGCTTTATTTGAAGCGTGCTGTCGATTTTTTCCGATGGTGTCACATTTTTCTTTTTGCGCGGACGTATTCGTTTCCGTTTTGGCTTTGAAATCGTATCTGTACTGAAAGTGGTGGATGATACACTTTGCCTCGTCTGCCCCACTGGGGTGCTACTGTCGTCGCTAATTGGCTTAATCCCTAGTGGCCACTTTATTGTATGCGCATGCGTATTAGATGGTCTCTGCTGGCTGTTGTTGACTGGTCTGATAGCTTCAGATATTTCTTGTTCTACCTCAGCTCGGCTTCGACTGAAATGTCGGCGAGTATTTTCAATGATTCGACCGGTGTTATCAATCTGAGGAATAGGAAGGGTTAATGTGGTGGCATTAAAGGCTGGTGTCTTTTCGCCATTAACTACCATGTTCATTACGAAATTTCTATGATGCATCTGCAGCAAATCATTTGCTTCGAATTGTGGTTCGAATTGTTTTGCTAGGATTGGTGCATCGTCAGCTGAGACCCTAAATGAAATCATTGTACCAACATTACCAAAGACAGCATCACGTACATTATCGTCCATTTGGCTAATATATTGGTTAGCAACGGTTAGGTTAAGGCCATATTTACGTGCTTCAGATAAAATTGTGGCAAACGAATCTGTTTGAAAATTTTGGAATTCATCAACATATAAATAGAATGGACGTCGATCTTCAATCCGTTCGATATCACTACGGCTCATAGAGGCTAATTGAATTTTGGTCACAATAAAGGAGCCTAGGATGGCTGCATTGTCCTCGCCTATCAAACCTTTTGATAAATTTACTATTAAAATTTTCCCTTCATCCATTATCTTACGAATATCAAAAGTTGATTTTGGTTGTCCAACAATATTACGAATAATTGGGTTGGCAGTAAAGGCACCAATCTTGTTAAGTACCGAAGAAATTGCTTCGGTTACGAATCTATCATTCCAAGTATCAAATTCATTTCTCCAAAAATTCAAAACTACTATATCTTTACAATGCCCCAGTGTTTCTTCACGGAATTTTTTGTCTGTTAGCATCCTTGATATATCGAGTAATGTTGTGGTAGGACGATCAAGTAAAGCTAATATTGTATAACGAAGTATATATTCCAACCGTGGTCCCCAAGACTCTCCAAACATGCGCTTAAATACCCCTATAACTTCAGAGCTGATATTATTTTTTTGATCAGGATTAGTAACTTCTAGCGGATTAAAACCAAGAGGAAAGGCTGTATCAGCTGGGTTAAAATAAACGACGTCATCCAGGCGACTTCCAGGGATAAAACGCATATTGTCAACAGCAAAATCTCCGTGCGGGTCTATAATCGCATAACCATGCCCATGGAAAATATCACTTAGTGCTAGTAAGGCTAGCGCACCTGATTTACCTGTCCCAGTTTGGCCAATAATATACATATGGCGCGATCGGTCAACTCGCAGCATGCCAAACTGATGGTTAACACCGCGAAAATTTGTCATCCCAAAAGCACTAATGTTTTCGTCGACAGCACTTTCTCCTGTAATAATTGGCAATTTCGAAGGTGGTTCGGCCGTTTTGCTACTGGCCCAAACAACATTTGGTGTTTCAACATTTGTATGTGGGAGGTGAAAAACACTGGCAAGCTCTTCGATATTTAATATGAAACCCTTATCATTAAATTCACGATTGCGATATTTTAATAAATCATCTTTTTTGAAACTTGCACTAGACATTTTAAAACCATTCAGATTCGTACTATTAAACTGTTTGAACGTACCAACAATTGCCTGCATGCGCAGATGAGCATTAGCAGTACTCTCCCCCAAATAAACAAGACGAATTTTTACTTGATATCCAAGTTTCGTTGCTTTTTTTTCAGCTTCTGAGACCCTGGTCTTATCACGTTCTGACAGATCTTTGGACCCATCACTGCCACTGCCTGCTTCTGGCGGTTTCCAGAGGGCTTCTAGCAGTCCTGTCAGCCATGAAAAATCACCAGCTCCACCAAAAAGTGAAGTAATTTTACCTTTTTTAACACCTGAAATCCAGCGCTCTGACGATTTATGCCAATCATCTTTAATCGGTCTTGCCAAAATCTGTATCCAAACTTCTTCACCGGTAGACTCTAATTTTGCAAGTGCCCCAGTGATACCGGCTAGCGGGTCAACTTCAAAGTTCTGAAAAGTTTTTATTGGTAGCATTTCACTATCTGTCAGTGTAATTTCGGATGAATAGACTACGCTATGCTTGCTTTCGTGTGTCACATAATCTTCATCAGCTTTTCTAATTTGGACACTAGGATATTGTGAATAAATTTGACCTTCAACAAAACTCCGCAGTGTTTTAGGAACCCATCCATAAAATCGAATTTGACCATCAACAGAGGCAACTTCAAAACTCAAATGTTCTTGTATGCCATGATTTAATCTAAGCTCTTCCCTATCTCGTAATATTCCATGTAAACTGGCGAAAAGTTGTTCAGCGGCCAACTCACTTTTATCGTTCGCTTTGGGTATTTCTAATACTAAAAGGTCGCTTTCGACGTTGTCAACATGGTCATCGTAGTGATAATTACGCCATGTTAAAAAAGCCAATACAAAAACGATTGGCAACCATACATACCACTGCAGTAAAAAATCTATAACAGACAACACTATAAAATATCCATAATTACCTTTTTATTGTCTCATTAGCCGAGTATCTTGGCAATGTTATAACTGGTAATGTTTTTTATGATGTTTGTTTTACAGGTTCAAATGTGTAGGTGGCCTTGGCTACACGCTTAAATTGGTCTTTACTCTGTAGATTCAAAAGAATAGTAGTTTCTTTGACTTGACGGCTTTTTAATACTCGTTTTACAATTTCATCACGATGTAATGGTTCAGGAGATTTCTTGAGTACGTCAGCAATAATATCAGCCACTGTTCCCCTACTGAATCCCCAGCTATCAAGTGCATAAATACCACGACCAATCAGTACAAAACGACTATCTTTTATCAGTTCATTATGTATGGCTTGGGTTGTGACATCTTTACGCTTGAAGCTACTGTCTTTGATTGATCCAGCAATTTCTGAAAAGTGCATTGGTTTATTCGTATCTGATAATATAACATATATTTTATCACGTATATTTTTAGGATTAACAGTCGGCCATTTGACGAGTCCCCAATTATTCCCTAGGTGTGCCAGCAGTTTTGATACGCTAGCAAGGGCACGAACATAATTCGGATGTTCATATGATAGTTGTTCATGTAACTGTTCAATCGTCAGAGGCTCACCATGTTTTTTGATCGCAGAAACAATTTTATCAACTTCACCGCAAATTTTTTTGGAATCACCATATTCAAGTATTCCAACACTATGAAAATAATTGTCGTTTTGATTAACGACTGCTATGCCAGGCGCCAGCTCGGCGATAAAAGCAATCCTAGAACGATCCCTTTGGTTACTTGTTCCACCAATAATCTTATCTGTTAGATCTTGGATACGAGCAACACGTCCCATTTCAGTCAGTTCACGTACGAGCAATTTTTCTATACTATTTATTGAAGCAATTTTCCCTGTTTTTGTAGCTAATTTAAGCTTTGTCAAGATAGATTTTTCTAGTTGTCTCACACGTTCGCGTGTGATTCCCAGTAATTCACCAATTTGTTCAAGTGTTTCGCGACGGTCATACAAACCAAATCGACGCGTTATAATTTCTTTTTCACGTTCTTGATCAATAACGGTTAATATGTCATCGATATTAGCCTCTAGGTTGATTGGTTGGATGTTTTCGGTCGTATCGCTCATTGCTCTATCTTTCTTCCGTCCACCTCAGATATTGTTTTTAATATAAATCTTCATTACATTATAAAATATTATTTTTATAATGTCAAACATTGTGTATACTGTATTAATTATATCATGAAATAGACACGATAGACAAAACATTCTAAGCTGTACTATATTTAGGTTGGGATGTTTGGTCTATGCAATGTAAATAGTGGTGTGGAAATTAATTAGGCTTTTTTGGGTCGACTTTTTGTCTTTTTTGTTTTGCGAATTATGCCTCGTTTTTTACTTATTGGTGCATTTTTTAACAACTCTTTTGCCTGTTCATGAGCTATCTTTGAAGGTTCAGTCCCTTTAGGGATTTTTGCATTTTTGGATCCATCAGTTATATATGGCCCAAATCGTCCCTTTAATATTTTTATCCCATCACCAAAATCAGCTATGTTCTTTTCGGCTTCACTTTTTAGTTTGGCCGCGTATAAATTGAGGGCTTCGTCGATTGATATTGTGTGTGGGTCAAGCGGTTTAATGCTGACGAAAAGCTTATTAACTTGAATATATGGCCCAAATCTTCCAATGTTTGATTTGACAACTTCTCCATCCGCGGTTTCACCAACAATGCGGGGCAATTCAAAAGCATGAAGAGCTTCATCTAGTGTCACAGTATCGATTTTGCGCCCCGCTGGCATTGGTGCAAATTGTGGTTTATTGACTTTGTCGTCCCCGTTACCTAGTTGCAACATAGGTCCGTATCGTCCGAATCGAGCCAAAATTGGTTTACCTGATATCGGATCAATACCAATTTCGCGGGCTTTGGCAACTGTACTACGGTCAATATCATCAGAGTTTTCAATTAATTTATGGAATGGTGTATAAAAATGATCTAGCATAGTGTTTCTAGCTAGGGCACCAGTTGCAATTTTATCAAATTCAGTTTCAACCGTGGCCGTAAAGCTATAGTCAACTATTGGCTCAAAATGACTATTCAAAAAATCACTTAGGACTTCACCAGATGCGGTTGGGACTAATTTTCCTTTGTCGGATCCTGTTTTTTCGGAAATTATATCGCGAGAAATCGTGTTTTTCTGCAGATTTAAACTAATAATGTCCCTGGGTATTCCCTCGCCTTCGCCTTTTTCAGCATAACCACGAACCTGGATTGTATTAATAATTGTCGCATAGGTTGACGGTCGTCCAATACCTAAATCTTCTAGTTTTTTAACTAAACTGCCTTCGCTATATCGAGCTGGCGGTCGATCAAACATTTGACGAGCAGTTGCAGAATTCAAGACTAAAATATCGCCAGTTTTAACTGCTGGTAATATTTCGGCGTCTTTTTTACTGCCACCATACATTTTCAAAAAACCATCAAAGACTATAACTTCGCCTTTGGCCTCAAATATTTGGTCGCCTATTAGGCTATCATCTTTCGCAACACTGCTTCGCTCCAGGTCTGAATTGGGCCCCGGCGCCATTTCAGACTTGGGTTCCAGGGTGTCACTCGAGATCATAGCCGAACGGCTCTGATTCGTTATTTTTATGGTAACAATTGTCTTTTCTAATTTTGCTGGTGCCATTTGGCTGGCAAGTGTGCGTCGGCGAATTAGGTCGTATAGTTTTTGATCGTATTCATTACTACTACCCTGCTGGCGTGACATATCAGTCGGTCGAATTGCCTCGTGTGCCTCTTGGGCATTGGCGCTTTTAGTTTTAAATGCTCGGACTTGGCTGTATTTTTCGCCAAATGTCTTTTTAATATAATCAGCCGCCATTGCAATTGCCTGACCACTTAAATTAACCGAGTCAGTTCGCATATAAGTGATTTTGCCTTCTTGGTACAGTTTTTGAGCGCTTGACATTGTTGCTCGGGCTCCAAACCCCAAACGGCTGTTGGCATCTTGTTGTAAGGTGCTGGTTGTGAATGGCGCCATTGGGTTACGTGTTGAAGGACTAGTTGTGATATCTGAAATAGTAAATTTTGCATCCATTAGGCTTTCTAAAAAGACTTGAGCCTGTGATTCGGTTTCGAATCTGTTTGGCAATTCGGCCTTTATGATGTCGCCATTATGTGAAAATTCAGCTACAACTTTGAATGAGAATGATCCGTTAAATGATTCAATTTCGCGTTCTCGTTCGACTAATAAACGAACGGCTGGTGATTGGACGCGACCAGCTGATTTACCGCCAGGCACTTTGCGCCATACAACTGGTGATAATTCAAAACCGACTAATCGATCCAGGATTTGTCGGGCTTGTTGGGCGCGCACCAGGTCCATATCAATAGTGCGGGGCTTTTTTATGGCCATATCAATTGCATTTTTCGTAATTTCGTGAAAAACAATTCGTTTGGTCGTTTTCGGGTCAAGTTTTAACACTTCCGTCAAATGCCAAGCAATTGCCTCACCTTCACGGTCTTCATCAGTTGCTAGCCATACCGTATCAGCAGTTTTAACAGCTTTTTTAAGTCCTGTAATAATTTTTTTCTTGTCACTATCCACTTCATAAACAGTTTTATATCCGTTTTTGGTATCGATTGGCAACGTACCATCCTTGGTTTTTTTAACGATACTACGGATATGTCCAACACTCGAAAGCACCGTAAAATCGTTGCCCAAATATTTCTGGATGGTCTTGCCTTTGGCTGGCGATTCAACGATTACTAGATTTTTGGTCATATACAATGCTTCATACTACGCAACTTGTTTTGTTTTGTAAACAACTAGACAAGTAGATTATTGATTTTAGATTATAGATTATAGTGTAATTTCATAATTATTAAATAGCGCAAAATTAGTTGGAAAACATAGTACATAGCCCCTAATTCCGCTTGCGCTTCAACAATGTAAAGTGTCATACTAAAATATATGAAAACAAAAAGTTATGGCGTTATCATACTTCGCCAAAGGATACGTATGAATAAGCGTTCATTATCGCCTTTTAATACTATAAATCCAAAATCTATAATCTACTCAAATGGGTTTACCATAGTCGAGCTCTTAGTCGTCATAGTAGTAATAGGCATCCTAGCCGCCATAACCATAGTCTCATTTACTGGGATATCTCAAAAAGCTGTCAATACATCACTACAATCAGATTTATCTAATGCCAAAAAAGAATTAGCTTTATACTACGTTGAGCATAGTGCTTATCCAGTTGACCTTGATGTTAATAAATGCCCATACGATTCGACCCCTGCAACTGATAATAAATACTGTATTAAATCAAGCACTGGCAATACATTTACATATAGTTCTACAAGTCCATATTCGTCATATATTCTAATAAACTCTAATACAAATGGCGCAAAGTATCGAATAACAAATAACTCAAGTCCAAATGATTGGATTGCTGGGTTAATTGGGACAGTATTAGAAAATAAATGGGTCTATAAATCCGATTTAAATACTAAATATACCTGGGGACCAAACCCTGGTGCTGTGTCTAGCCCCCAAGGAGTGGTTGGACTTGATGTGTCTTATCCTAAGTTATATGTGCTTGTGGCTGATAACACTATAGATTTCTCAGCATATCCTGCTCGTCAAGCTTGTAAAAATATAGGTGGTAGGCTTCCCGTTACTAGTGAAATTATTGCAATTTACAATGGTCGCGCTTCATATGGAAATAATTTTAATATGGTTCAATACCAAGCCTAATATTGGACTGCATCAGAGTTTAATAGCACTAATAGTAATGAAATGAATTTTAATACTGATGTCTGGGGCTATATGAGTAAAACTAACAATGGTAATGTTCGTTGTGTAGTGGACTAATTGAAAAAAATTTATCGTAAAGTCCACTGATTTCCACCTAACGCGCGGATTGTACCAGATATTTCCATTGTTGTTAAAGTCATTGAAAATTCACTAGCATCAAGTTCAGACAATAACTGTAATTCGTCGCCATCGCGAATACCAGATTGTAACAGACTAATAATCTTGGATTCTTGTGGATTAGACCCCAGTGCCAGTGATGTTTGAGGTTGTAATAAATCTGGGGCAATAATTTCTAACACATCCTGTGCACAAGTAATCGGATGAGCGCCTTGTTTTATTAAATTATTACATCCAGCCGACATCGGACTGGTTATATTACCTGGTACAACAAACACTTCCCTTCCTTGTTCTAGGGCGTGCATAACAGTTGATAACGTTCCACTGCGACTTGCGGCCTCAGTCACTATCACTGCATCAGATAAGCCACTTACGATGCGATTGCGTTCTAGGAACTGAAAATCACGAGCTTCGGTAATAGGTTCGTATTCACTAATCATTGCTCCACCACCTTTGATAATATCTTTGGATAGATTAATATGCGTTGACGGATAAATAGAATCTACGCTGTTTGCCAAAACTGCCAGTGTTATTCCACCAGCGTCGAGTGTTGCGCGATGAGCAATCCCGTCAACTCCTAGCGCAAGTCCACTAACAACAATAACCCCCTGTTTCGCCAAATCGAACGCCAGTTGATAAGTCACTTCCCTACCATAAGCGGTTGGCTTGCGAGATCCTACAATGGCAACAGTTGGTCGGCGTTTTTCAGGTAATTTGCCGATAAAATATAATGTTTCTGGACATTTGGCAATAGTATCTATAATCTGTAGATATTTATGGCTATGGGGTGATATTTTATTGATTTTCATATAATTTATGTCGAAAAGTGTTGACTTATTGTCAAATAAGTGCTAATATCAGTCTCGATTGGTTACATTGCGAGATTAACCAAACGCACCTTATACCCCTATTCTAACTTATGTTAGATTATATACAATGTTTTTTTAAGGTAGACTACCCTCCAACCTTAAGAAATGATACTTCGAGTATAAGCATTGTATATATACTAATCCCTTTAACCAGCAGGTGTCTGCGATTTAGTCGAGACCTACCTAGCTTGCCCCACGGGTGGGTTAAAGGGTAAAATAGCGCCCTCAGCGAAGCCCACCCTTGCTGTGGGCGCTTTTTTTGCCCAAAATTTCGTCCTGCCGAACCATTAGGCTATCAAATCTTCCGGGCCGCTTTACGTGTGACTTTGTCAGCACGTGGCGCTAGGCTTCGCTAACGCTCTCATCCCTTCAGATTTAATAACCTAACGGTTCGTGATTACAAACATTTTGTTCCTTACATCCTTAATGGTATGAGATTGTATTGTCATATTCCAATAGCCAATAGCTATTAGCTAATCTTGTGGCTTGTGTGTTCGAGTGAACTACTGCAAAATTGAGTAACTAATTTAACAGAATGCGGAATTATTTTTTCAATCAATAAGGTTAATTCGGGGTTAGTGAATTTTGCCAGTACAAATGACGCATCATCTATTTTTACTTCTGACTCGATTGCAATACCTATTTTGATGCGCGTATACGGTGAGTCAATGTGGGTATTTATGGATTTAATACCGTTATTACCTGCGTCACCGCCTTGTTTCCGAATTCGTATGGTACCAAATGGCAAACTTAAATCATCATGAATAACAAGTAAATCACTTGCGGTATCGAGCTTGTAAAAGTCGACTAACTTTCTGGCGGATATGCCTGTATCGTTATAATAAGTGGTTGGTTTAGCTAATATCACCTTCTGACCATCAATTTTAACCTCAGCGATAATAGCATCAAACTTTGACTTTTTGGTCCATTTTGCGTCGTGCATGGTAACAATTGTGTTCAATACTAAAAACCCGGCATTATGTCGCGATAATGAGTAGTCTGGTTCGGGGTTGCCTTGGGCAAAAATCAGTTTCATTTAACTTTTTCCTCTTTTTCACGGTTGGCTTTAATCTGTTTTTCATCACGGAAACTAAATTTAATTGGCGTGCCAGTATAATTATAGGTTTCACGAAGTTGTCGTTCCAGATATCTTTTATAACTCCAGTGTAGATATTTAAGATTAGATCCATAAATAACAAACCACGGTGGAGTTGTGTCTGTCTGGACTATATAACGCAGTTTTGGATGAGTATTTTTAAGTCCTGCTGGAGGATGGCGCTGAATACTTTTTTGTAACATGTCGTTTAAAACACGTGTTTTAGTTTGTTGTTTACGCCTATTATCGATATCTAATGCCAAATCAAATAATTTTGTAACGTTTTGGCCAGTTACACTACTTGTAAAAATTAGCGGTGTCCAAGGTGTAAAATCAAATGTTCTAGATATTTTGGGGGCTATTCCGTCACGAGTATAGGCGTCTTTGCCTTCGATACTATCCCATTTAGTAACGACAATTACCATTCCCTTGCCTGCTTCGTCGATTATTCCAGCTATTCGTTGATCAAGTTGTGTGTTCAGCTCATTGACATCCATCAACAGCAAACAAACGTCTGATTCTTCAATGGCAGCCAAACTACGCAGGACGCTAAATTTTTCAATACCGACCTCTTGTTTGCCGGGTTTACGAATACCAGCAGTATCCAACAACTGAATATCTCGATTACCATATCTGACAGATACGCGATTTACATCCCTAGTGGTCCCAGCTACATTGGCAACAATCGCCTGTTGTTTGCCAGCTAGTGTATTAAATAAATAACTTTTGCCAACATTTGGGCGACCAATCAATGAAATGCGCAAAATATCATCAGGTACATATTCGCTTTTTTCAGGTATTTGACTGACAATTTCGTCTAAGACATCTGTGATGCCTTGATTATGTTCGGCACTGGTTCGAATAATTTTTTTAATACCAAGGCGTTTGAACTCGTCAATTGGCAAACTGTTTTTCAGATCGGCTTTGTTAGTCAGCAATATTACTGGTTTTTTACTGCGCAGGGCCTTTTTGGCTATTAAACGATCCTGGTCACTGGTATATTGGCTGCTATCAACGACAACCAAGATAATATCAGCTGTATCAGCCGCATCGGTAATTTGATCCTGAATTGATTCCTCAAACTCGTCATCGGGGTCTTTTAGCCCGGCGGTATCAACTATCCAAAAGTTGTGTTTTTTGTATTCTACGCGTCCTAGGACGTTGTCACGAGTCGTTCCGGCTTCTCGGGCGACAATTGCTTGCTGTGAACGCATAAAACGATTAAAAAGCGAACTTTTGCCAACGTTCGCTTGACCGATAATTGCAACTGTGGGTAATTTTGATGCCATGATTAATGCAATTATAACAGAGAAAACACTAGTTCGCGAGCATAAGCTGTTAGGTTAGTTTTTCACGACTAGGCTAATAATAGCAACCAATGCGATTACAGCCCAAACAAAATTTAATGCCGCCGGTTGTTTTGCTTTTTTAATGAGTGAAATTGCTACAATACCAATCGCACCACTTAAATTTAGGATTTGATATAAGTAGCTATCTGAAGTAATCAATTTAAAACTAACAAGTGCGTAAGCGCCTAATATTGCAAAGGTTCCATACCAGCCAACTAATTCTGCAAGTTTATGTTTCTCTCTCATATCTTTACGAATTCAAATTCGCCGGGCTTTATATCACCTAGCGCATAATTTCCAAAATTTGTTCTATGAAGTTTATTGACAGTATAGCCTAAGGCACCGAAGGTGCGACGTATTTGTCGGTTGCGGCCTTCATGCATGGTTATTATCCAGCTTTTTCGATCAGTTTCACTCATTCGTTCCAGTAGCAATTTGCTAGTGCCGTCATCTAATGTGATACCTTGATCACTTATCATCTGTTGATGCAATGGCGCAAGGCTGTTTTCCAAACGAACATTATATATCTTAGTTTTATGGAAACTGGGATGAGTCATCTGGTAGGCAAAATCACCGTCATTTGTCATTAAGATGATACCACTACTATTTCGATCTAATCTCCCAACAGGCTTTAAGTGGTGATATTTTTCAGGTAATAGGTCATAAATCGTCGGATTATCACCTTGCCTTTTGCGTGAACAGACATAACCAACGGGTTTATTGAGTGCAATATATTGATAATCAACCGATTTATTTATCTGTTTACTATCAACTGTAATTTTATCATTTTCACTAAATCTAGCACCTAAAGTAGCTGTCACATTGTTAATAGCGACTTTTTTTTGATCTATTAAATTATCAGCTTCACGTCTGGAAATACCTAATTGCAGAGCTAGGTATTTGTTAAGTCGCAGAAGCTTGTTATTGTATTGCGGTTGGGTTTGTTTCTGAGCCGTCATGAAGTCCTTGGTCGATAATAGTATTCATATCTGTTGGTGGCAGGTCTGCAGGGGGTCTTTGTGGTGTCGTTGGCTCCAAATTTGCAGGAGGTGTGGTTGTGTTATTAAACGGATTATTCATAGGTATGGGTTGGGACGCCGACGTCGAAAATGGAGCTGTTGGTTGTGGCAGTTGCGTCGATGTTGTATCGACTGCTGGTGCTGGGGGCTCTGTTTTAACAGTCGTCTCACTTATTGGTGTAACTGTCACCGTTTCTTCTGCCAAAGGGGCGGTTGGGCTTGGTGCAATTGTCTCGTTCGCAATTGAAGTCATTGGTTCAGTAGTTGTCGGTTCAGCCATGCCAGGTGTTGTTTCTAGCGGTTTTGTCTCGGTAGTAGTCTGAGGAGTAGATTGTTCAACTGATTGGTCTATTGCGCTGGTAGGCATAGGAACTGGTGGAGCTAGTGGAGTTGTTTGGGATGTAGCAGATGTCTGAGTATTTATAGCTGCGGTCTGCACGGGGACTCCAAATTTTTGGCTTGATGAATTCACTGAGACTGGTACATCTGCCAGTACATCATGGACAGTTCTGACAACGTCCTCGATTCCAACTTGTGATTTGACTAAATATCGATTTGCACCAAGTTTTTCTCCGCGAGTTCGTTGATCTTCACTACTAAGAGCAGTCATCATAATCACTTTAATGTCTTTGGTCTCTGGAGTCGATCGCAAAATATCCAGCATATCAAAACCACTAATTTTTGGCATCATTACGTCACTTAATATTAAGCCTGGTTTTTCTTTGACGGCCATTGCTAGGGCTTCTTCACCGTCACCAGCTGATATTATTTCGTAACCCTCTGCTAATAGCCTTACACCATAAATTTCGCGTAAGCTTTTGTCATCTTCAACTAGCATTATTTTTGTCATATTTACCTCCATTGTAACCAAATATATTAAAAAATACCATAGTTCTTGTGTTTAATCTTTCAATTGCACTATCCCCTTATTTGGCGTTAGTTCGGTTTTTGGACGATTTAACTGTGGGGATGCTTGTTGTTTTGCTAGGGTACGTTGCCTAACGACATAGGCTGCTATCTGTTCTGGGGTCAGACTTTGGCCTCGTGGAACAGAATATCTTTGTTCTGGGGGTGGAGTTACAGGTGGTGGTATAGGTAGTGGTGCAGTCGAAACTATAGGTTCAGGTTCGATCGCAGATACGGGTATTATTGGAAATTGCGCGAGTGTTGATACAGGGTCAATAGTTTTTTCAATTTTATATATTGGGGATGATGGGGCCGTAATGGAGGGAGTTGCCTCAAAGGCTGGAATTGTATCGTTCTTATTTGAGTTTGTTGAGGCGACTAAAGCCTCTTGTTGTGCTAGTTGACTAGCTTCTTGGTTACTAATCCTAGGAAGTTCTAGAAAAAATGTGCTGCCAATATTGAAGACACTCTCTACCCATATTCGTCCGCCCATCATTTCTGCTAGACGACGGCATAAATATAATCCTAGGCCTGTTCCACCAATATCGCGGGTTGTTTTATTTTCAACACGGTAAAATTTTTGGAATAGATGAGGTATATCTTCAGCAGGGATACCAACGCCACTGTCTTTGACGCTAACAATAATGCGCTCATCGTCACCTGATATGTCAATAAGTATTTCTCCTTTTGGGGTGTACTTGATGGCGTTCTCAACAAGATTATTGATGATTTCACGGATGTGGTCGTTATCAAGATTGACGAAATAAGCAGGAGCTATTGATCTTTCTGTTGGTCTGTCTGGCATAGGTTTAAATATTAATTCTACTCCACTTTCTATAGCTTTTTGCCTTAAGCCTTGGACTATATCGTGAATAAACAAAACAATATTAACGACAGCTGGTTTATTCGATAATCTGCCGTCATCTGATTTTGTTACGTCTAGAAGATCCTGGAATAAATGCCCAAGATGCTCGGCTGATTCGTGAGCTTTCAAAATAAAATCTCGGCCCCTATTATCAATCGTTGCAGTTACGGGATTTAAGGCTAAACCAAGGTATCCCTCTATCGAAGCAACGGGAGTTCTCATTTCGTGACTAGCTGTACTAATAAATTCTGCTTGTTGTTGTTCTTCCGTTTTTTCTTTCGTTATGTCGTGAAAAACAGTGATCACGCCTGATCCAATCTCTCCTACTGGCGAAGCGACCAATGACAGCATTATCCTTTTTCCACTATTTGTCATTAGAATCAAATTATTCGTTCTTATCTCTTGATTAGAATTTAATGCTTGCCGGATTGGATCATTAGCCATATCGAGCAACTCATCTTTTTGATTAAAGAATTTTAGGACTGATTTATAGCTAAGAGCAATGGCGTCCTTTTTATTCCAGCCTATAATATTTTGAGCAGCTGGATTCATTAATTTAATAATACCTTTGTTGTCAATGCCAATGACTCCGTCACCAATGGCGTTAATTACAACCTCTGACTTATCCGTAATTTCTGTGAGTTCGTTAGCAAGACTGTTGTACGCTTTATTATCATTTTCAATTTCATTTTTTGATAATTTTCCGTGCCAAATAATGATACTGGCAATTACTGGCAGTATGCTACTAATTATTGTGATAAATAAAATATTGACTGTAAGGTCATTATCGAAATACTGCATGCCGATAAAAGTACCGACTGCTACCAATATTGGCAATGTTCCCCATATTCCAAATATTCCAGAGAATATACTAATCAGCATCCACAATGAAACAAAGGGGGAAGCTGTTCTACCGGTGCTAATTATCAATGCTGCAATTGTAGCTGAAAGTAGTAGATAAATGGTAAGTGAAACTAAAAATATGTATTTTTTAGGGGTCCATAGGTATGAGATAAAAGATATTAGCAGTGTCAGGCCGGCTAAACTTACTGCAGGTATACTATTCGAAAGGGCTATTAGTGTACCAGAATTTTTTGAAAAATATGTGAAAAAATAAATTGTGATAATTACAGTTGTAACCAAAAAAGCAACCTCGCATATACGGCGATTCCAAAAACGAGTTAATGAGAGTGGTTTAATATTGCCCCCTACTACTAATAATACCTGATGACATTATGACGATTATGGTTAGTTTTTACAAGTAGCGTTGGGGTAAGAGTTATTTTTTTTGATAAAGAGTTATTGACATAGCAAGCGAGAATATTGTGATTAAAACGAGTAAAACAACACAAACAGCTGAAAGAGTTGCATCAAATGATATCGGTTGAGATATGCCTAGAGATAGGAGTGCAATAATTGATGTTGCTAACAAGGCAATAATTAGATGAGCATGGGCTAATTCCGTTCGTAGCTGGTTTAAGTTTTTCTTATTTACTCGCTTTAAAATTTTTTTCATTGCTTTTCCTTTTTGGTTTATTATACCTCTAGATTAATATGCTTGTGGTTTATTGTCAATCTTTAAAGTAAGAAAAAAAGTAATTACGATAGATAAAATAGTGCGTATCATGCAACCTACGTTTTTATTTTGTTTTTAATTTTTTGTAATTTTCATGAACTTTTTTTATTAATCCATCCGTGATGGCCTCGTAGTGAGGGTTGTTAGCAGAACCATTCTTAAGCATGACACCGTCTTCAGCAGCTTTTGTAATATGCGTGTATGCTTGGTATGGCCTAGGAAGTTTTGGTTGTTCATAAGTCATATGTATGTGCTCGTGTAGGTCATTTGGCAATACTGATTGGCAAATTTCAAGTTTTCTCAAAGTTAAATACAGTATTTCACTGCCAAATTTTTTAGCATACCAGCAATCATGGTGGTTGCTAAATTCGAACTCATGGCTTAGGTCAATTTTAGTTTCAGGTAATTGTAGCTCAAAAGCTGGAACTGCAATACCATTTCGTGTTGGATATTGTTCTAACCAAAGACTTTTTTTCATTCGATCCCCTGCAGAAATTTATGTGAATAAGAAAACAAAGAGTTTACTATTAAAGATGATAGTTTGGCATAGCCAACCTTTTCGTTATTAATATTAAACCTAGTTTTATAAAATCCAAAGCATAAGTGTATTAATAGATGAAGAAATTAATAAAATAAATTACCCATCCACAAGATGAGCAATGTATTTTGGTGATCTCGCCGGGGATTGAACCCGGATTTCCAGGATGAGAACCTGGTGTCCTAACCATTAGACGATGAGACCATGGGCACTAATTACTCTAACAAATAACAGGGGTTATGTCCAGGGATGCAAACTAATTAATCTTGAATTTTTTCAATAATTGAAATCAGTTTTTTGGGGGTAATTTCAGCCTTAATCAAGTAGGCATCAGCATATTTTTCCATTGCAATTCGTGATTGATCATCCTGTTGGAAATTTGTCAGGACAATTACATATGATTTTGGTATTAAATCTTCTTTGCCACCCCTAAGAGCTTCCAATATTTCGGTACCATGTCGTTCTGGTAACATAATGTCTAGCAAGATAACGTCATACGATTTATTGCGTGCAGCAACTAGCCCATCGTTACCGTCAACTACCCAGTCAATTTCATAACCTGCTTTTTTAAGACTACGTATATACATCTCGCCGATAAAGCGATCATCTTCAATACATAAAATTGTTTTTGTTGACATTTTTAACTCCTATACATTGAATGATTCTTTATCCAGCCGTTACCTTCACTGATTAGGCCTACATTACTATTATTACTCGCTAACAGTTTATCTGCAACTGTAGAATAAATTGGAAGCGACACAGTAAAAACTGATCCTTTTCCATCTTCGCTGCGAACACTAATAGTACCACCGTTAGATTCAACTATCGCCTTACTGATGTATAGACCAATACCTGTACCCGCTACAGATTCACGAGATCTGTGCGATCGATAGAATTTTTGAAAAAGCTGGCTGACAACACTTTCAGGCATACCGATCCCATTATCAGTTACAGATACATCAACAAAATTGCCGTTTTGCTTGGCGGTGACATTGACAGAACCGCCATCTCGGCTGTATTTTATGGCATTATCAATTAAATTTCCAAATACTTGGCCAATACTAGCTCTATCGGCTGCAACGGTAGGTAGCTTTGTTGGCAAATCAACATTTAATATCCGATTTTGTGCACCAGCCCGAAGTTTCATATCATCACTTATTGTGTCGTAAATAGTCGAAATTTTGTCTTCGGCCAGGTTCATTTTAAGATGACGACGATCATAACGTGATGTGTTAAGAATATTATCGATGTAGCCCGATAAGCGATTTGATGATACCACCAAGCGATGGAATAGTTCTGATTGATCATCTACTAGGACATCAGCTAATTCATCCCCCAAGACATCAAGGTAGCCTCTAATAACTGTGATTGGACCACGGAGTTCGTGAGCTGCGAATGAAATAAAATCTAGATTTTCTTCATCAACTATGTATGATTTTGTGCGGTCAATAAGTGTTAGCACGGTCTCGGCCGTTGAGCCTTTTTGGTATGAGGCAATTACGTCGAAGAAACGTCTTCCCTCTTCATTAGGCAAGCGATCAGGGATTCTTGTCCAAACGTGTTCGTCGTGAACTGAATGCTCTTCGCAGGAATCTAGCCATGAATCAAGTGTGTCGTTCCCATTAAAAAGTAAATCAATTATTTTTATACCGTCAACATTAGTATGAATAGGGGCTGGTTTATTTGCATAAATAACCTGTCGGTTTTTATCAAGAGTTATAAATCCACAAATTGTCGTATTAAGTGCTTCAATAATTGATAATTCTTGGTTATCATCTTTTTTTTCAGACTCATCAGTTTTTTGTTTATCTTTTACTGACGAAAGTTCATAGATTTTCTGCAGGGCATCACGAAACCCCGTTTTCTCATATTCTTTTGTGTTTGGATTCGGTGGTGTTAATGTAGATTTTTCTCCAGAAACATTAATAATAGCTGCTAATAAATCCTTGGTCGGGCGAGTAGCTGATATAACTATTAGAAGCTCTGTGGCAAGATTTATTACAAAAAAACCACCAAGAATTAGCCAAAACCCGATAGACCCAATGGCCAAAAATCCAGATAAAATTATCAAGCAACCAACAGCAATCGAGATTATTATTTGTGAGACTATTATTAGGACAATTTTTTGTTTGATAAACTCTGGCCAAAACTGACTAGCGATTTGCGGTCCCTTTTTTATTTCCATGTTACATCTCCATTGCTATTCGGAACGGCAACAATCCAAGTTTGGCCACGATCTAGTGGTATGTCTTTGCCCGTGGCGTCAGTAAAAGTGATTTGGTCTAATTTAGATGCTTTGTGCCAGGTTGCATTGGTGGCGTTTCCATTTTGAAAAATTACTGCCGCACCAGTTCCAACTGTGGTAATACTTTCTCGATAGCCGTCTTCTAAGACTGTTGATTCATCAACGCGCATTGCAATAACCACGCTAGGAGTGATTTGTCCAGATTCACGATCCATGTGAGCTTCGCCGCCCTGGGAGCGTGAATAATTATTATCTTTTGTATTATATACGTAAGAACTATTATATAAAGAGCTACTGATAGTGATATCAATACTGGTAGCGTCCGTATTTGAACTCGTTTTTCCATCTGTACGACTAAATCCTGTAAAAGTTGATGAAGTATATCCTTTGGCATTATTTAAAGCTTCAAGTCTATCAAAGCTAGTGTAAACATTATGTGGTGCATAACGATCGGTTGCTCGCCAATAGCTCCCAGAGTTAAAGAATTGGTCTAAGTCGCGGTAACTTCCATTACGTATTTCGGCCAAAGCCGCAGCGCTACCTCCAACATGTCCAATGCCAGCGTTAAATGCTGCTAGCCAATCAACGTCATAAAGGCGTAAGCTTCGAACTGGGCCAATTAATTGAGGTTTTTCTTGTTGATAAAGAACCAAAAAACGTGTTATCCCGCCCTCGGCAATGGCTTCAAAAACTACTCCACTATCTTTAAGACCTGATTGCGGACGAGCGTCTGGGCTGTTTTCTATCATAATACCCGTGACTGGTTTTGTCATGGAGGCTTTATCGGCCAATAAATTGCCTGTCAGAGGCGAATAGTATTTGATAACTGGTTTAGGTTTAGGCTTTTCAACTTTTTTCACTATGGCAACTGGCGTAGCAGGTTTTGAAATAACGAAATAAGTTATTATTCCGGATGCAAAAATAATTGTTATACCACAAACAATCCAAACAGCTTTTCGATGCTTGTAAATCCAAGCACGACAATTTGCCCAAAATTGTTTAATTTTTAGTAGCTTCATAGCTTAAGCGTTATTATAACAGAAATTGGTAGTTGGTAGTTAGTATATGGTAGGTAGTATTTAGTAGATGGTAGTGAGCCGTTGGCATATCATCATATTTATAGCTACTACCTACTACCTACTAATTACTATTTACTAAATACTACCTACTAATTTGCGTAGCAATATCTATGGCTAACTTTAATCGAGAATTCACTTTTTCAGGTCCAAGAATAGAAAGCGTTTCGTTTAGTGCTGGGCTAAATGGAGCCCAAGATATCACCAAGCGAATAATACTAAATAGGACAGCTGGTTTTTGACCAGTTGTTTCTAGCAGAGTGTTCAGATTTTGTTGGATTGATTTTGCATCATTATTGCTAGACGAAAGTGCAATTTGAGCACTTTTTAATAGACCCATTATCTCGCCTATGTTCAATTTACTAAGATATTTGTCTTTTTCCACCATATCCCAATTTGGTTTTGGCTCGTCAAAGAAGTAGGATGTTAGTATCGGCAAATCGGCCATTGTTTTTAGCCTATCTTGTACAAGTCCAAGAATTTGCATTTTATATTTCTCACTAGCCTGTTTAGCTGACTCTGGCCAAAAATCATGGACTCGTCTATAAAGTTCATCCAACGATAATCGACGAATCCACTGACCGTTTAGCCATAATAATCTTTTCTCATCGAAACGAGCAGGACTTTTTTGAATTCTATCAAGTGAGAATTTTTGTATCAATTCATCGACGGAAAATATCTCTTGTTCGGTACCATCATTCCATCCTAGTGTTGCCAGGAAATTTATCATTGCTTCAGGCAAATAACCCTCTTTGGCGTATTGTAAAATATCCTTAGCACCATCCCTTTTGCCTAATTTTTTTTGACCGTCAATTGACATCACGTACGGAAGAGTTGCTAATATTGGCCGCTGTATATTAAGTGCTTCATATAAATTAAGAAATTTTGGTGTTGAACTAATAAATTCTTGGCTTCTTAGCACGTGTGTAATCCCCATCATCATATCATCAATAACATGACAAAAGTTATAAGTTGGATATCCATCAGATTTGATTAATATAAAATCATCGATTACTTCTGGCCCAGTTGATAATTCGCCCATAACAGCATCATTCCAGCGATATGGTTTAGGATCCGATTTAAATCGTAAAGGCTTACTTTCAGCCCAAGTATTTACTGATTCACGGCGATGATTACGATACAAGAATGGTATTTTATCAGCCTTAGCTTGATTGCGAAATTCTTCTAACTCCTCCTTGCTGTATGGATCGGTGTAGGCACGACCATTTTCGACAAGTTGATTTGCCCACTTTTTATATATGTCTAACCTTTTTGATTGAAGATATGGTGCGTTTGGACCACCAATACCTATTCCTTCTTGCCAATTTATCCCCAACCATTTTAGACTTTTTTCAATTTGTTCAATGCTGCCTTCAACTTCACGGACCTTATCTGTGTCCTCGATACGCAAGATGAAAATACCATTATTTTTTTGAGCTATTAACCATGAAAATAATGCTGTTCTAACACCACCGACGTGCATAACGCCAGTTGGACTTGGGGCGAAACGAGTACGAATTGGTAGTTGGGTTTTATTCACGATACCATAATTATAGCAGACACCACCTACAAGCTATAAGCTCGTCGCAATGTGTCGTATTTGTTCACCTGTCAATTTTGCATTACCACTGATTGTGTATAATATACCTCCGTTTACCCATATTGCCGCAGTGTTGTCTGAATAAGTATATATTGTTAGTCCACCCTCTTGGGACTCTGAAGTCTGATTATTTGATTCTTTGTCAGCCTGAATTTTTACAGCGCTAGAATCCCATGAACTTTTTGTTTGATTAATAACAAACTTGCTACTTCCTGTTTTAGCTCGAAATTTAATAGTTACTTTGTCGTTTGTATATGAGATTGGTCCATCAACGCTATATCCTTCAGGGCTATATTCTGGATAGGAAGCTTTGATGCCGGCTTGAAAGCTTGCAATGCGAACAGATATAGTGGGAAAATTTATATAAGTCAAATATCCTAAGATAATTAGTAAAACTGCACAAATGCTGAAGATGCTTATAGCAGTAGAATTTCGCTTGTAGAAATTATTTTTAGAATTGATATTTTTTGAAGTTTTATTTACGACTTCGTTGACTGGTTGCTGTTTTACAATTTTTGCTGAAGCTTCATTTTCGACCATACTGTGTTGTTTTTTGGGAATTAAATTCATTTTTTCAGTGTTTGCAGCTACTGAGTGCTTAAAGGGCTTTAAGTCCATACGTTTTTTTGTTGGGTTCGATTTTTTGGGTATTGTATCTGTTTGCTTGGCAAAATGTGATATACTTTTGCTTCGACTGATATCCATTCTTTGGCCAATTTTTCTGATTGGTGATTTAATATCCTTTAATATCTTTTGAGGATTATAAGAGCGTATTTTATTCGATCTATGAGCCAGCGAATGAATATTGTTATCACTATTTTTTTCTTGGTTTTGCACAGATTTTGCCTTTGTTATTGGCATACCGGTTGTGCTATCGTAATCCTGCCCATTTATACTAACAATTTTGTCATTTTTCATTGATTATCTCGCAGATCTTAATTCAAACTATTTATTTCAATACATTATATGCAATATTATCATCTTTCAGTTATTTTGTTAAATATATGTTTTTTGATATTAAATTAACGTAACTTGCTATAATATGTATACAGAATTATGAATAAAAAGCTTACAAAGAAAAAACAACCAATAAAACAGATTTTAATCTATTCCATTATGACCATAGCAGTTATTTTGATTGTCACTTTGATAACTTTTTTTATGTTAGGATTTAGGTTTGATGTCAATAATGGTAACTTACAGCAGTATGCATTTTTACAATTCAATTCTAGCCCGTCAGGAGCTTCTGCCTCGATTGACGGTAATGTAATTGGTCTATACACACCAACAAAAAAATCTGTTCCTGCCGGGAAGCATAATGTTGAGATATGGCGTGATGGCTATCAGACATGGCGTAAATCTGTTGACATAAAAGCTGGCACAATAACGTGGCTAAATTATGCCCTTTTGGTTCCGAAAAAGCTGGCAGTTGAACCAGTTGCAAACTATGATTCATTATATTCATCTCTTGCATCACCAAAGGGCGACGATTTGATTGTAGAAAAACAACCAAATTTACCTGTGTTCAACTTGGTTGATCTTAGCTCAAATACTGTTAAATCATCATCTATCACAATTCCAGCAACACTTTACAGTGAATCGGCAACAATTGGCGTAAATCATACCTTTACTATCGATAAGTGGGATGAAGGCGGACGCTATGTTTTGATAAACCATACATATAATGAAAAAAATGAGTGGTTGGTATTAGATACTCAAAATGTCAACCAAACGAAAAATATAACTCGATTATTTGATTTATCAATTAGTAAAATGGTGTTTTCTGGCACAAGTGGGAATATACTCTATTCATTAAATTCAGGTGACATACGTAAGCTTGATTTAGCTGCAGGGACGATATCCGCACCACTTGTTAGCAACGTAACTAGTTTTGATATTTACGGTGATTCCAAAATTATTACATTCGTCGGTAATGGAAAATCTGGCACAAACGAAAAAGTCGTTGGACTATACAGAGAGGGTGACGAAAAATCATCTGTTCTTAGGACAGTCAACGGCCAAGACATTAATTTACAAATTGTAACCACCCGCTATTTTAATGCCAACTATATTGCAATATCTGAAGGTAAAAAAGTCGATATACTTAGCGGCAGCTATCCAAATACACTTGGCAATAATACGAATGGCATGAAAATAATTGCCTCCTTTGAGGCCACACAGAATATTGAAAACTTATCATTTAGTCCAACTGGTGAATATGTATTTATTCAATCAGGTGCATATTTTGCGAGTTATGATTTAGAATATCAGAAATTTACGTCATCGTTGATTGAAGGGAATGGACCAATATCTAGGTTGGGATGGTTAGACGACTATTATGTTTGGTCGGATCGCGATGGCAGGTTAACGATTAGGGAGTTTGATGGAGCAAATGTGTATTATATAAATTCAGTGTTAACAGGACAGGCTGCAACTCTGACAAATAATGGACGATATCTGTATAGCCTTAATAAAACGGGCACTAAATATCAGCTTCAGCGAGTTCTAATGCTACTGCCTTAACCACTTTTACTTCCAAATAGTCGTTCAAGAAGTGTTGGTGAATTTCCAGGGATTGACTTTGTAGTTGAAGTATCATTAACAGGAGCAGCGGTTGATGTACTTGGGTCAGGACTAACCTGTTCTGCGGTTACCAGCAATCGATTTAGTGATGTGCCGACTGGGGTACATGTCAGTAGCGTTAATAGTGGTTTTGTGGTCGGATATACCAATTTGTTAACTTCATTTGGTTTTACGACCTCTTTTTTTGTCACTGTATAGGTATAGCGTTTTGAATTGTAGTTGGCGTAAATCGTATCGCCGATATTTAGTTTATCAAGTTGGGCAAATATAAATTTGTAATCTCCAGAATCGAGTAAATCATTGCTGCTGTGGCCAGCAATAACGGTATTCCCAATTTGTCCTGGGTGGCTATCAGCTCCTGGGATAGCGAATTGAGCAACCCCTTTACTCATAGCCGTCATTTGTGATTCATAGTCGTTGCCAATGTCATAAATTACTGGCACGTCGACATTAATTTTTGGAATTATCAAACGCGGGTCTGGTCCAACCGCGACATCGGTATTTGGGTTTATGACAATATTCTGTGGGTCAATATTCCCAGGACTGACGTAGGCCATAACGTTTGAAATTATTAATCTGTTATATTGCAAAAAAGCAAATATCAAAACGACAAGTAACCCTGAGATTATTGGAACAAAATGTTTACTTTTTTTAACTTTTGTTGCTGAATTGTATACTTTTCCAATTAGTTCTTGGCGCATGTCGAATAAGGCCGTTTCGTTTGTAACGATTTCTGCTGACTCGGGCTGAGTTTGAGCGCGATTTGAAAAATAGCCTTGTTCGGTTCGTGGTCCTGGGCTTGGCCGGTTATTTAATGGTGGATCATTTGTTTCAGATTCATTACGTATTTTTTTAAGGTGATGAGTATAATAACCTTCGTAGTATTTTTGATAATAGTTTTGCCAGGCGGTATGGTACTGATTCCAATCATTTGTCTGAAGATTTGGCTTTTCGGAATGAGTTTTTTGGTATGGATCGATATCTTCTAGAGGTGTCAATTTTTCATCAGAAGCAACGTTTTCACCTTGCCCAGTATCGCTATTCTCATATAGGCTATCAATTTGAGATCTTATTATTTTAGCTGCAGCTTCTTGATGTTGGCGTGTCATATTTGTAGTTGCATCAACAGATTGCCCCTGTTGTGACAGTGACATCCCACTTTGACTGCGACTAGGTTCTTCTGGCTTCATCTATAGATTCCTGCGTACAGCCCTCACAACGTAAATCATTGCGATTCGAAACGCCCTCTCTGGTTAAAAACTGTCTTTTTGCAATCAACGTATCTATGGATATGTTTCTTTCAAAGAAGACAAGTTTATAGCTCATAGATTTTCGTCTCAAATCCCAACAATTTACATTGTGAGGACTATATTTCTATTGTACACTATATTAATGGCTTCTACCGCTAGTGGATAGAGTCGATATGGAAGTCCTTTTACATTTTGCGCCGCGATGGTGGAATGGTAGACACGCTAGACTCAAAATCTGGTGTCCATTAGGACGTGCCGGTTCAAGTCCGGCTCGCGGTACCAAACATGTATGAACAAATATTGATTTGTTGTGCATATAATTGATTGCAGCTTGACTATTAGACGGCATCAAACAAAAAATATTACGGTCTTACATAATGGGCATTGGCGGAATTTTTCCAGTAACTTGAAGAACGTGAAAAGTATTTAACTTTACTGGGGAATGATCCTCCATTACCCTCGACAGTATAGTAATTGCCATTATTTAAAATTTTAATTAATATGCCCGTATGTCCTTTGGAGAGATCATTTGTATGCCAACCTACTATATCACCTGGAATTGGATTTCCATTATTATAATTTTTTAATCTACTTCCAGCTTTTGCAAACAAATCGCTTACCCCACAAGCTCTTAATGAATTGCCGTTATCATAAGGTGGACATGGTCCATTTTGAGGTGCACATGGTGGTGTTAATGTTGACTTATGATGAATAAACGATACAAAAGAAGCACACCAAGCAACACCTGGGCAACCTGTATATTTTTGGTATTCACCTAATCGGTCATATTGCCATTTGTTATTACTATCCTTCCATCTACCTATATTATCCCCTAATGCTAGAGTTTCTCCGTAACCTTTACCAGTTTCGTTTTCAGCATTTGCAACCATCTTACTATTTCGAATTTGTTGTGCAGATAGTGCGGTTATCCCTTCTTCGGCAGCTGACGCAGCTCTGGCTGTTGAAACCTCGGTTTCAACAGCCGTGAATTCCTCTGATGTCAGATTATCTCCATCAGAAGTATCTGGACTTTCAATTGCCGCATCTGGCGTAGCAGGCTCTGGTGTTATTTCTGCTATAGGATCAACCACATTCGTAGGGTCGGAGCCAGAGGTTGTCGGCTCGGTTGTAGTTGTTGTCTCAGATGCAACCGTATTCTCTGTCGCAGGTGCAGCAAATAGTGGAATAACAAAATTATCTATTGCATATCCAACTACAGAGTTGCCAGACGTGACAGATTTAAATTCTTGATTTATTGCATCAATTGCTTGTTGTGGAGTTTGACGAGTTTGAACCATCGTGGCAGAAGTGGCTGTAGGCACTGAAAATATTCCAACCACCCAATTTACCACCGCGTATGCCGCAATGGCGACCACCAGGCCTATGACCGAGTATAATATTGTGTTTTTGGCTGCTGTTATTGATTTTTCATCACCACCTGATATGGTATAGCGTATTCCACCGTATATCAGCATTAGTACACTGACGGCCCCAACAATATATAACAAGGTGTTTACAATATTTTTTACTACCGAGTTTGAACCAAAAAGATTGCTGGGAGTACCATTATCTGATCCATCAGTGTTTTGATGGGCTTTAGCGGCACCCTTTTGAAGACCAGTTGTAACAACAGAAGCAAAAACGTTAGAATTATTAAGTAGGATTGTTGCCGAGACTAATATTGGGATAATTAATAGTGCAACAAAGATTAATTTTAGAGTTTTTATTTTCATACCTTTTTCCTTTTCGCTATGCGACTCTGTTTATTCTATGGTTTTTTATATCTACTTATACTTATAACAGAAACTAGAAATAATATAAAGGATTTAAGTACGCTATGGCATAATTTTAGCAACTAAACTAGTGGTCACACTTTCAAGTGTTTTTTGTGGGCTCCATAGCCAATAGGTAGCTGCAATGGTGGCTGTTTCGCCTCGCCATATTTTCATTGGTTGATCAAATGGCGTGCTAGTCACTTCCCCACTACTTGAAACCAATAATGTGTTTTGGTGAAAAACGGTAATGCTTATTGGATAAGTAATAGTAAATTTATGAATTGCTTCCACTAAATTGCTCAGCTGCATACTAAATGTCAAAACTTTTGGGTAGTAGACAGATTGAAATAATTTTTGCAATTGTGAGAATGATGCGACAAGCAACGTATTGGGCCGATCGACTAACAATTGACTGCTGTTTTTTAATAAGTCAATTGCATCACGCGTTATTGTCAGCGCCCCCTTGTAATCTTGGATAAAATTTTCATAAATTATAGCAGTCTCACTGTTACGTCCGGCGTCACCGATTAATAATATTTCCGTTGCCCACTCGCCTATCGCTTTCATCTCAGTCAGGGCATCCTTAGCCAAACCTCCTGATGGGTTGCTGGATCCGAAAATAACCTCAGTCATTGTAGTTGGGATAGATTTTTTTAATACGTCAGGTAATAGAATGCGAACTTCACCTGCACCGGTGCTAATGGCAGTGTTATAACTTTCGGCAACGCTAATAAAACTAAGTTTATTCCCACCAATAATGCCAAGTTTTCCACTTTTTGAAAGTTGCTGAGGTTTTGACCATTCGATGTCGGGATAAAGTGGTTTGTCGGCAGTTTGTTTCTGCCAATAAGGATGTTCGTTCATCACACTATTATAACAGAGAGACATGAAATAGCGCCCCTTTGTTCGACGAGGTCGCTATTTCACGAAACTCGGAGCGCGGGGCGCGAAAGATTGTTAAACTAGGAGAGTTCGGGGTGGGGCCATCTGGATCCGTCGCCGAGGGCACAAATGATTTGGTACGCTGGTACCATTTCATCTTTCAGGACGGTTTGATCACTTTTGACTTCGGCGCCATAGCCGATGAAGGCTCTTTTGCCGATCTTGACGCCATCGCCGATTTCGGTCGAGCTCTCGATGCGTGCGTCTTTCCTGATGCGCACGCAACCGCCGATGGAAACGAGGTTGCCGATCTTGACATGCTTGCCAACACGGCACTTCTCGCCGGTCTTGACTTCGGCACCGATTTTGGTGCCTCTACCAATCCATGCACTATCGCCTATCTTGGTCATGCAGCCGACGACGACGTTGTCATCGATGATGCTGTTGTCGCCGATTGTGCAGGCGTCGCCGATTACGACTTCACTGCCGATAACGACAGCATCGTCAATCTTGACGCCATCGCCGATCTTGCTGTTGTCGCCGATGATGACGTCATCGTCAATCTTGACGCCATCGCCGATCTTGACGCTATCGCCGATAACAACATCATCACCGATGATGACATCATTACCGATCTTGGCACTGCTTGAGATTGATGCATTCTTCAAAGTCCCCCCGTTCCTAGTTGTAAATGAACAAATCTTGAGCGAATAATACTATGATATTATCTATTTGTCAATTTTAATACTAATTGGGCAATGGTCTGAACCCAGAATATTTTGGTGTATCTGTACATCAGTTATTTTATTAACAATAGGCTTACTAACTAACCAATAATCAAGACGCCATCCAACATTACGAACTCTTGCATTAGCCCAGTGTGTCCACCAAGTGTAGGCATCAGATCTATAAGGGAATTTGAACCTGTATATATCGACAAAGCCCGCTTTTTCGAATTTATCGAAACCTGACCTTTCTTCGTTGGTAAAGCCATGTTTTCCAATGTTTGATTTCGGATTGGCAAGGTCAATTTCATTGTGTGCTACGTTTAAATCGCCACAAAATAGAACAGGTTTTGTTTGTTCAAGTGTTTTTATGTGTTCTAAAAATGCAGGGTCCCATTGTTCGTGACGAAGTTTTAACCTGGACAAATCACTTTTTGAGTTAGGCGTATAAACTGTAACAACCCAAAAATTATCAAATTCAGCTGAGATTACTCTACCCTCTTTTGTCGGATCACCATAACTATCACTGGGTAGTTTATTTTTTTCAATGATACCATCTGCGAACCCGTTAATAACGCTAAGGGGTTTAATTTTGGAAAAAATTGCAGTTCCGCTATAACCAGCTTTATCGGCACTATTCCAATATTCAATATAATCTGGTAAATTTATTTCGGCCTGTCCTTCACGGGCTTTGGTTTCTTGTAAACACAAAATATCAGGCTGATGCTCGGCCATAAATGTTTGAAAAGCACCTTTTTTTATAACTGCCCGAATTCCATTGACGTTCCAAGAATATAGTTTCATTACCTCTATTATAATACAATTTTCACCCATTGTGGGCCTTTCTGTCCGATTAATATCTTTGTTTTCGTTCGTATCCTTCACATCATCGTAATAAACGATAACCAATCTCGTTTCGCGTTAATAATTTAATCCAGACAACTTTGTATCCTGCGTAACTCGTTACCACTCAAACATACTCGGATAGCACGGTTGCCTGGATTAAAATATTACGGTAACTCAACAGGTTATCTTATTATCACAATGAAATGAAGTCTACTAAATGCGCAAATCAAGTATGATATCACTTACTTTATTACCAACAGACTGTGCCGGAAGGCAGCCGAACGCCACGTGCTAATCCAAAGGATTACACGTAGAGTGTGCTGTTGGAATAAATGTAAGTGACAGCAGACGGTAGAAAGCAAAAACGTCTTTTATGAGTTTTTTATTGCTCGCTGAATATCACGCTCTTGGTCACGACGTTTCATAGTTTCACGTTTATCGTAATTTTTTTTACCTTTTCCAAGCGCTATCACTACTTTTATAAAACGTCCACCTGTCAATATTTTTATTGGCACGATACTCATACCTGATTGTTTTTTATCATATAAGTTATCAATTTGTTTGCGATTGGCCAGTAATTTTCGAGGTGAAGTGTCAATACTTCGTGCGCCAACTTTGCCTTTTTCATTTAATTTCAAACTGAAACTGGCGTTGTTCAGCCACAATTCATTATCACGGATACTGACGAAAGATCCTTTTAATTGAATATGACCGTCACGGGCAGCTCTTGTCTCTAGTCCTGTAAGTGCAATACCAACTACTAACTCATCATCCAAAGAGTAATCAAAAGAAGCCCTTCGATTTACGATGGATTTAGGTTTACTGCTGATTTTCTTTTTCTGTGCCATGACAAACTAATTGTAGCAGATTATTGTAACTGACTAATGTTTTAATTCTTAATTTTTGTCATGCTATAATCGATATTATATGAAAATACTAATTGCATCAGATTTATACTGGCCGACTGTCAATGGAGTGTCAATGGCGGCTCGTACTCTAGCCAAAGGGCTCGCGAATCGAGGCCATGAAGTTTTAGTCATTGCACCAAGTCAAATTGGTAAAAAATACAAAGAGGTTGATGGAAATTATGTTGTTGCTCGAACCGCATCGACTGTCTTTCCTTATTATCAGAATTTTAGGATATGCCTATATCCGAATCTAGAAGTAAAGAAAATCATCAAGGATTTTAACCCAGATGTTGTCCATTTAATGGGTTTTTTGATGATTAGCCAGGCCGTTATGAAATATAGTCAGAGATACGACATCCCAATTGTTAGTACAAACCACGCTATGCCAGAAAACCTGATGGATAATCTGAAAAGGTTAGCGCCTCTATCGCGGCCAATAAATTATGTGATGAAAGAGTATATCGTTCGTTTCCATAAAAAAACCGATTACTTTACTATGCCAACACAATCTGCTTTGGACATTTTTAAACTATCGACTAGAAAATTAAAAATACCTGTTGAGGCAGTTTCGAATGGTATTGACCTTAGCCGTTTCAGTGTCGGTAAACCATCTAAAAAAGTTATTGATAAATTCAAAATTCCAACCGGTAAACCGATTGTTTCGTACATTGGTCGAGTTGATGCCGAAAAACATATTTCAGTACTGATTAACGCATTCGTTCGTGTCCTAAAAAACCAAGATGCTCACATGCTAATTGTTGGAAAAGGTACCGAAACTGCAAATTTACAGGCACAAGCCAGGAATTTAGGTATATATGACAAGATGACATTTACGGGCTGTGTCAATGATCAAGAAATTGCTGATTTACACAAAGTCGGAACTGTTTTTTGCATGGCCTCACCTGTCGAATTACAAAGTATTGCTATGTTGGAAGCAATGGCAAGTGGCAAACCAATTGTTTCAGTTGATGCCGGACCATTGAAGGAATTATGCCAAGACGGCCGGAATGGTATTCTTTGCGAAACTGATAACGATAAAGAAATTGCTGATGCGATAATCCTTATTATATCTGACCCTAAATTAGCCGAATCTATGGGAAACGAAAGTTTGAAAATTGCTGCAACGCACGACTTACAAAAGACGCTTGAAAGATACGAACAAATTTACAAAAAAGTGATTAGTTCACATATTTGATGATTGCGTTTGCAACTTGATCTGGGGTTTCATAATGTGTTAAATGACCAACTTTTTTTATTATCACCAGTTCGGAATTTGAAAATAATTTCACCAATTCCCTTTGCCTTTTAATTGGAGTAACGTCATCTAACTCTCCAGCGATTAACAATGTTGGCGTGGTGATGCCAGTCGCTACTTCGCGAACGCTATAATGAATTGATGACTGGAAAGCTTCATCAACGGTCTGGCGATTGGCAAACGTGCTAAAGTGTTGCAAATGCTGGTTATGGATGAATTTTCTGGTCTTTTTATCATGAGTTTTGGCTAGCGTTATGCTCATTGCCATAACACTTGGTTTAGATGCCAACAGTCGTGTTCCGGATGATTCAGGTAACTTTCGGCAAAGCCAATAAAACGCGACTGCTATTTGAGTTAAAATCGCATTAGATCCTTTGAGGGCCGGATAGCCAATGGGGTTAACGAGAATTAGTTTTTTTATGCTTTTTGGGTATTCTTTTGCAAAGTAGCTGACAATAATACTGCCAAATGAATGGCCTAGTAAAATTGGTGGCTCGTCTAAGTTTAACTCACTCATGAACTTTTTTAACCATTTTACGTAATTTCCAATAGAATGTTCGTTTTTTAGTGGCTTTGATTCTCCAAAACCAGGTAAATCAGGTACAATAATCCTGAATCCATTTAAATTTTTGGCAATTAAATCAAGTCCATGATGCGTTCCACGAAGTCCATGGATCATTACAATAACTGGTAATTTTGGATTGTCATTATAGACCCAATAATCAGTCACATCCATTTTTAGGTGTTTAGCCATACTTAACATTATATCATCTATCAATCCTACCTCTGTTATGTTATGCTGGTACGGATGATTGCTGATATCACGATTACCGAAAAAAGTTTTGGTCCCAAAATACTAATGAGTGGGATTAAATTTAGTATTAACGACAATGAAAAAGTCGGTGTTATTGGTCGCAATGGTATTGGTAAATCAACCTTGTTTAATATCTTGACGGGCAGTGACCATGATTTTACGGGTGATATTATTTTCAAACATGGCACAGTTGTAGTATCAACTGCCCAAGAACATCACGATATGGGCGATACTACAGTTTTACAATATATATTGACGGGTTTGCCAGAATATTCTAAACTATCCCATATAATCGAAAATCACCCAAATACTATGGGTGACAATATGAAATTAATTGATGAATATACTCAGGCTTTGATGAGGTTTGACGACAAGGGTTTTTATCAAATCGAAGAACAAATCGAACGCGAACTCGACAATTTTCAATTACCAGGTATTGCACACCGGGAGTTTCGAACCTTATCTGGTGGCGAAAAGCGACTGATTGAGGTTGTAAAAATAATGCACAGCGATGCTGATTTAGCGCTGGTTGATGAGCCGACAAATCACATGGATTATATCGCTAAACAACAATATATTGAATGGATGAAAACGGCTCGTGAGGCAATGTTGGTTATTACTCATGATCGTGATGTATTAAATGAAGTCGATAGGATTATTGAACTAAAAGATGGCACCTGTGCCATTTATAAGGGCAACTATGATGCCTATTTGAAACAAAATGCTGTTAGCACTGGTTCGAAAATGAATGATTTCGAAATGGTCGAAAAAAGGATTGCCAATTTGAAGGTAAAAGTTATTGACTATCAGCGGTTAAAGGAAAAATCACGTAATCCAGGTACTATTCAAAAGTTCAAACGTCAAGAGGAAAAATCACGAGCAGAATTGGCTGAATTGCAGACGCTGGAAAAGCCAACTTTTTGGATCGATAAGGAATCGGCAGCAAATCTTAATTATAGGGTTTCAGCGCAATATGAAAAATTCAAATCAAAAAATATTAGAATGAATTTGCACGACGATGCATCGCGCAGTAAACACGTGTTAATTACAGTTCGAGATTTGTCATTAGGATATGACAGTCCCCTATTTGCTGGTATTAATATTGATTTACGTGAAGGTGAAGCATTGGAAATTCGTGGTCGTAATGGTGCCGGCAAAACTACGCTGATCAAAGCGTTGTTGGGTGGAACCAAATTTTTCGACAGTGTTTCTTTATCAAGCATGTCAGATCGTACCTCGACGGGTGGTATTGTTCAATTTGCTGGTGAAATATTATTGGATAAACACGTTCGGATTGGGGTATACGAGCAAGAGGTGTCGTCGACTTATTTTGATTTACCGCTTGAGGCTGCAATTGAACGTATGTATTTGGATCGTAGTCTTTCGATATCGACTACTAAAATTCGAAGTTTGATGAGTGATTATTTGTTTACTGAAAATGACGGCAAAACACCGATTTTACACCTTTCAGGTGGACAAAAAGCTCGGTTTCAACTAATTGCGATGCTATCAAACAATCCTCAACTTTTAATTTTGGACGAACCAACAAATCATTTGGATTTGCCAAGTATTGAGGAATTAGAAATTGCTCTTAAAAAATATTCTGGGGCTATAATTTATGTTAGTCATGATGGCTATTTTCGCCATGCCATTGACGGCGATGTTTTAAATATTGGCTTGTAGTCTGGTGGTTTTGTTATCTTTTTGCTTATGGTATACTAAATTCATAATCATATGGGGTAACACGTGAAATTTAATGGTTCAGTCCCAAAAAAAATGAATAGTTCCAATCGTTCGGATGGTTTTGCTTTACCGACCATATTAATAGCATCGATAATAATGCTATCAGTGCTGTTAGTGTCAGTCGCATCGACAGTAGCGATTAGGGTATCTTTATCAGCTCAATATTATGACCAAATGGCCAAAACTGCTGGTGATGCTGGCTTGGCTTATGCCAAGGCATGTCTAGATGCAAATAGCGGTATCCCTTTGTGGACTGACGCTAATCCATTGACTCCTAGCACAGATTGTTCGGGTATTCAGTTATCCGGTTTTACGTGTTCTACTGGGGCAATAGATTCTAAGTGTTTTGTTACGATTAATGATAATGTAGTTTCAACATTCTCAGTTGGCAAACCAGCTGTAAATAGCGGTAATAAGGCAACCGAAGTAAATTCGGTTGGTTCGACTAAATTATTAACTTCGTCGTCTAGAACTGTCTGGCGTACATACAGCCAATCCAGTCGATTAACTATTCCTCTTTAATTAGTTGAGCATCATTGGAACCGTGGCGTAAGAAGCGTTTATTGCTGTTTTTAACTTTAATGCGAACAAAAAGTAAAAGTTTCATACAGATTCAAATTTGCTTATCTGTTAGGTGTCGGTTGCAAGTAATGCCAATTGATTGAAGTTACAAACTCAATTTATCTTTTGACATTAGTTGCTAAGACCATGGCTAACAAATATAACAAATGATGCTGGTGTTATCGCATCATTAGAATTATAAGTTGCGAAGTATTTCACGAACTTTAGACGTGTTTTTTGAGCTCATCATTTTTTCACGAAGCTCACTCGCACCTGGAAAATTACGGATATAAATCTTGAAAAAACGCTTCAAAGGATCAAATTTCGGTGTCATTAACTTTTGTATACCGTCATCATGCGTATGAGGTACGACTGAGTATCTATCGTATAAGTCTAGGTGTAAATTCAGTAGTCCAAGAAGCTCCTGGCGCGAATGTTCCTTAGCCTTTGTTTCGAATGCAAATGGATTAGTAAAAACACCACGTCCAATCATTACACCTTCAATCCCGTATTCTTTTACTAATTCTAAACCATGCTGACGATTGATAATGTCACCATTGATTGTCAGTAAAGTATTTGGAGCGATCTCATCACGAAGTTTTTTAATTTTCGGGATAAGTTCAAAGTGAGCGCCGACTTTACTCATTTCTTTTCTAGTTCTTAGGTGTATTGTCAGATTTGCAATATCCTGTTTTAACAAAAACTCTATCCAATTGTGCCATTCTGTAATCGATATATCGCCCAGACGAGTTTTGACGCTAATTGGTAACCCCCCACTTTTTGCGGCCTTTATCAGTTTACTAGCAATTTCTGGGGTTTGAATTAAAGCACTGCCGGACCCAGTTTTTAATACTGACTTATCTGGACAACCCATATTAATATCAATACCCGAAAACCCCATCCTTGCAAGCTCGACGCTCATCTTGGCAAATTCATCAGGTTTATTACCCCAAATTTGAGCTATAATTGGTTTTTCGTCATTATTAAAAATTAGTCGCCTATTGGCGTTTTGTCTGCCTTTTTCACTGCAAAAACTAGACGCATTTACAAACTCGGTAAAAAAAATATCGGGTTTGGCGGCAGATGCAATTACATGTCGAAAAACAACATCAGTCACTGACTCCATCGGCGCCAGTAAAAAAAAAGGTTTCGGTAAACTATTCCAAAAGTTCACCATTTTATATTACGCCATCAATTAGATCTTGTTCAAATTTGAGTATGCCCTTGTATGTAGGTTCGTAGTTGGATATATCTGGCAGGTCTAACTTGATGATATGCAACCAAACGGCATTTATCAGTTTTGCAAAGTTGTTCAATTCGTTTGACTCAAGCTCAACATCAATTGAAATGACATCACCTGATAAGTTTGGTTCAACAAAACGAATTGTTGCAGATTTGATATCAAAATTATGATAATCTCGAGAATTTTCAATCATTAGTCTATAAAATAATAGTTGTTGTTTATATTTATGGAGTTTAATTTTTTCATATTCGGTTTTACCGGTCCATGTTCTAGCAGGTTTCCCAGTCTTGTAGTCGACAATCGACATAAGCTTATTCGTCATGTCGATGTCAGCCATATCAAGTTTGCCAGTCAAATGGGCCTCTCCAACAATAGAGTGTTGTAGCGCAAAGTTTAACTCTGTTTGTTGAGTTGGCTTGAAAGTGTCGTACCTTTTGTCAAAGAAAATCTGCAAAGCATCACTCCCCTTCTGCAAGAAATCGGAATAATCTGGGTCCTTCATATTTTGACTTTTCAAATTTTTTTCGAAATTTGAGACAATATCTTCAATAGCTTGTTTCTTCCCTGTCGAAGATAAATGGTTGTGGGCGTTTTGAAGAGTGTCATGAACTGCTGTACCGAATGCGGCATTTGGACTTTTCGCAGATGGGAAATGTAACAAGTTCTGCAACAAAAATGTTGCTGGCCCACCACGAGACACATCCAAAAAATTATGCAAATGCGTTACGCTCAGTCGGTAGTTTTCTAATGTTGGTATTAATAAATTCCGCATCTTGTTAGAAGTCGGGCTAATCAATGGTTGGTACCAAGCCAGTTCCGTCGATTCGATCAATTGGTCAGAGTTTTTTGGCGCTAGTATCTGACTTGTTGGCCAGTTGGAATCAATCAAAAATGCAGCACGCAAAGTGTCTTTTCCGCTATCGTTGCTCAAACTATAACTAATATTTAGATTTCTCTTTGCCCTAGTAATTGCTACATAAAATAATCGCAGTCTTTCATCTTCGGTTTCGCCGGCTGGTGCAATTTGCAAATTTTCCGGATAGCTGATTAGGTGGCCTCGATTTCGTGCCCGCTCGCCCCAAACAGTATCGACAGCGTTCATAACATAAACCGTGCTAAACTCTAGGCCTTTCGATTTATGAGCTGTCATTATATTTACAGTTTTGTCAGATTGTACGGCTCGACGAATGACGCTAATGGTACTGCCGATTTTTCGATTTAAAGCAATAAATTCAATAAATGTGAATAATGTCGGGGTTTGGTTCGGTCGGTATTCACGTAGTTTTGCGCGGATGGTTCGCAAGGACTCCAGGTATAACAAATAATCGTCTGCATTATTTTCCATTTTCTCGCCAGAAAAATAGTAATTATATATCGGACTAACAAATTCATTATTTTCATTTGCTGTAGGTAAATCCGTTTTACCGATAATGATGTCCAGCATATACTCCAGCGGAGTGCCATTTATCATTGAAGCGGCAAAGACTAACCAATTGTGAATCGGCGAAAACTCTGGTTTATCTGCCATAATGTCCAACCAATTTTTGTGGTTGTCGTAGGCTGTCTGACTAAGTTCCCAGAGCGTAATCGGCTGAATACCCCATGCCTTATGAGCTAAAACTTTTGGTAAATTTGCATTGACGTCGTCGTGGTGGCCGGATGCAATATCGATTAACAACTGGGATAGTTGCTCGATGAATTTGATTGGTGGAATGTCCAAAACATTGTCTCGCCTCTCATAATTTATTGGGATTTTAGCATGCAAAAAATATGGCAAAAGTGTCTGTATCTCGTAATGTCGTCTAGTTAATACTGCTATTTCGCCTGGTTTTTCGCCAGCACTGATTCGTTTTTTTATATCGTTAACTATAAAGTGGCGCTCATCTGCGATTGTTTCCGCTTCGAATAAAACAGTTTTGCCGTTTTGATTTCTAATATTTGCCGTAAGCTTTTTATTAATATCGTTATAAATATTTTCTAATCTTTCTTTACCTTGAACGATTATTTCCCTGCTGCCCTTTAATATATCTGATGTCGAACGGTAATTTTCAGTTAATGTTATGTGTACTGACTTTGGGTAATTAGTTCGAAAATTGATAATATTGCTGATATTCGCACCCTGAAAACTGTAAATTGCCTGGTCATCATCACCAACAACCATAATGTTTGGAGTTTCGCCCTGGATAGGATTATTCGTCAAATTATGTAAAATACGCATTTGTGCCATATTTGTATCCTGGAATTCATCAACCATAATATATTGATATTTTTCTTGCAGATTAAACCTTAGGTCACCAAAGACTTCCATGGCATGAACAACGCGTAAAATCATGTCAGCATAGTCATAAAGAGCTGCTTTTTGCATGTTAGTCAGATATTTTTCATAGACAAAACAAAGAGCGCGCAGTTTTATCTGACGTTCGCGGGTTTTTAGGATAAAGTCACCTTTTTCATTCTTTTTAAACCATTTGTTTTTCCAAGCCGTTATAGGCTTTGTTGAATTTATATTTTGAGATTCATCGACTGCTGATTCTAACGAATCAGCCAGGACTTGCGATAAAGGCGTGACCGAAGATAGAGTTGTTTGACTACTACTATGGCGGATTGCATCGATGTGTTTTTCAATCTGATCAGCTGTATTTTTGGAAATTCGGCTTGAAAGGATTGGCGCCAATAATTGTTCTGTTTTTTCGATAACAGCGTTATTTTCGTCCAAAATAGCTAGCAACTCGTCACTTGTCAAACCACTTTTTTTAAGTTCGGAAATAGCCGTCAAACTATCAGATAGGTGTGTGTATTCGTCATTCAATTTACTGGATAGAGGATTATCATATTTTAGTGTTTTGAATATTTTGCTGATAATTTCGTAACTGCTAAGTTCGTCGGCTGGCAAAAAATGTGCTCCCCCATAAAAAAACTGTCCGTTTTGATTTATTACCTCAACTCCAAAGCTATGGAATGTATGAACTGCAACTTTATAGGCATCTTTGCCGATAATTTCGGTCAAACGTTGGCGCATCGCATTTGCACCGCTTTCAGTAAATGTCAAGCAGAGGATGTTCTCTGGTAGGGTGTCGGTTTTTTGTAATATATTTGCTGTTCGAACACTAATTAGTTCGGTTTTGCCAGTGCCAGGGCCAGCGATGACCATAACTGGTCCATCAATAGCATCAACGGCTTGTTTTTGCGCCTGATTTAATTTTGCATACCTCTTCAAAAAATCCATTACTTACTATTGTAGTCGACTTTTTATTACTAGTCGAGGTCTATTGCGCTGTTAGTGTTACAATAGAAATATATATGAGTCCCGTTAGAACTTATTACATGGTGAACCAATCAATCGCGAGACCTCTAGTATATATAGAAGGAGAGTTTTAACGGGATGAGAGATAGAATGTATGACGAATTGGCATTAGAACGCTCAATCAAGCAGTATTTTGGTGTAGATATAGACATTAGCCATGTTATCGTTTTTAAAATACCAGTCAGTCGAACTGCCGTAGCGACACTTTTTTTAACAACCGAAAAACAACTATTAATGCATATATCCGGCCAATCAAAATTTTTATTTGGTGATGTTAAAAAACTAGTCTCTCGTATGGGGCTAAAAGCTGAACTATACTTCCCTCCCCAGGGTAGACCAGAATATTTCAACGAAGTCGGAAACGCCAAGTTCCATGATGTTTTCCCTGGTAGAAAAAATATTATCGACGATGATATTATGTTTTATCGTCAACTTGCGCCTTATAACCCAGCACTCATACTAATTAGTGAAGTTAAAGATGGACATATATATCAATATGACAGTGATGCCATTAGTGATTGGCGCGTGGCAGCAAAATTTGCCTATCGAAGACTAAAAACCAGCTAATTATAAGGGCCGCCGACACCTGTTACGCACCTGACGTATTTAACCTCTGTTTTTGCACTTACTCCCCATTTTACCGGTTCATTAAGCGTTCTATTCACTGCCTGTGTGCCATTATTAGGATTTTGAGCAGCAGACCTGTAAGCATCAGTCGATTTAAAGTTATTCCCGTATGCACCAGAGCTACTCAATATAGCTGATAATTCTGAAGACCATGGCAACCGTCCTCCAACAGCTTTGCACTCCTGTTGAGCTGGGTAGCTCCCCCAGGTTAAGGAGCTACCGGCCGCTCCAAAAGGATTAACAAGAGTCCAATAATTATTATTTAAATTGTCAATACCCGTCTGTGCGTGGTCATTATTCGTATCAGTAGTATCAGATGTTTTGAATTGGTATTTTGACGAAAGGTCAGTTTTTTTAACGCATTGACCCTCTAATTGAGTTCCAGCAACTCCTGGATACCAAGTGCTATTAGTAAAGTTGACAGTATATGAACGGTCCGAAGTAATATTAGTATCAGTTCTTGATGTGGTTGTGGAACCATCGCTCCAAGAGACACCATCATAACACATGCCAGCTGTGGCAGATACTGCGGTGCCAGAGCCACCAGAAATAACAGATTGCCAAGTTGAACCTGATAATGAACCTTTGCCAGTCCCTATTGAATATGTCAAAGTATAATATGGATACGATCTGGTATAACTATCTGATCCGTACCCACTCCAATCACTAACACCACCCGTAGTAGCGTTATAGCATTGGTCTGAGACATAAAGAGTATAAGCCCCTGGAGTTGAAGTCGTAAAATCAGCTGAAGTTGAAGTAACTGGTCCAGTCCAATAACCTGCATAATCAAAATAATATTGGTATTGCATCGAAGAGCCAGACGGACAGCTTGAATTTGCGTACCAAGCCCATCTAGTCGTATAGCCACTTGGTTGTTCGGCTACATATACTGTTGGTGGTGATTGCTGGGGGATGGCAGTTAGAGCACAATTAGCCGTAAACGATTTATTAGTTGTTACATTAGTATCTGTTCTAGGGTTAGAGGTAGAGCCATCACTCCAGTTAACAAAATTGTAGAAGGCAGGAGGAACTGCCGTCACGGCCGTACCGGAACCACCGGAAGTCACAGTTTGAGGGTTATTGCCTAATATTGAGCCACCCGAGCATGGAAAATATGTAAGAGTGTATGTATTAGGTCTAGTATAACTAGCCCAACCTGATGCACTCCAATCACTAACACCACCAGTCGTAGAATTGTAACATTGGGCTTGGACATAAACTGTATAAGTCAAACCTTTAGTCGAAGTCGTATAGTCTACCGTAGTAGCCGTAACTGGACTAGTCCAAGCAGGATCAAAACCAGTGTAATTAATTTTATATTGGTATCTAAGTGAAGAGCCAGATTGACAAGTGGCAGTTGTGCTCCATCGCCATCTAGTTGTAGTAGATGTTGGTTGTGAGTCGACTACGACGGTTGGTGCTGGCGATGGTACAGGTATAGCAATAGTTGGTCTATAATAACTATCGGTTCCTGAACCGCTCCAACTGCTAGATATAGCCGCGTTATAACATTGAGCTTGAACATCCACAGTGTAGGTATGTCCTATGGTTGAAGTTGTGAATGATACAGAGCTAGCACTTTGTGTGTTCCATTCAGGCGTTAGCACAACTACCGAATCTATCAAATAACGATACTGGTATTTTACAGAATTAGTACCGCATGAAACAACTGGCCATGACCAGGTTGTAGTGGCGCCAACAGTGTTTGCTGATACGTTTGGAGCGGCTGGTGGGGATATTGGGGTCGCCACAAAATTGGCTGTCACAGATATATCAGCCGTTACATTAACATCGGTTCTGGGATTTGCCGTTGAGCCATCACTCCAGTTAGTAAAATCGTAGTAGGTTGCAGATGATGCTGTAACAGCTGTACCGCTAGCATTAGGTAGAACCGTTTGTGCGGTGGAACTATTGCCATCAATTGTACCGTGAGGGCCGGCAGTATAGGTCAAAGTATATGATGAAGCGATTTTGACTCGTCGGCTACTGATTGTCTTTGTTATACCAGTGCCTTCTTCTAAATACTGAAGCTTATAATCAGAACCGTTACCTATACATGCAAATTGATCAGATGATAATGTCTGTCCGGCTGTACCAACTTCAAATGTTGATCCACTTGGCGTAGTCAAGGCATTTGGGTCTAGTCCTTTTAGGGTAGACGTTGCAGTAGTCGTACTGGTCAATACGGTACAGTTTGGGTATGCCCCATTTTGATCATAATACTTTTCTAATGCTTCAGATACAACAGTTATTTTTGACATTCTTTGACTATTCCGAGAACTTGATTGAACTTTAGCATATGAGGCAATACCAATAGTTGCCAGTATGCCAATAATTGCGATTACAACTAATAGTTCTATCAAGGTATATCCCTTATTAGCTTTTCTTATCCTCTTTATAGTCATAATCCCCTAGGCCTCTAACTCTTGATTAATGTTTTATGTCTATTTATGGTGTTGCTGGTGCAGCAGATGGAGTAGGTGTAGCAGGTGGAG
>CAIPOF010000056.1 GCA_903866605.1 uncultured bacterium
GAGCCGTCGAATTGGATCCAATTCCACAAACTTTGAATATACTGGCTGATGCCTACGAACGTACAGATCAGACTGAACTTGCTATCAGCTTGCGTGAGAAAGCAGCCAAAATGATCATTCCTCAAGGCAAACCAAAGCGAGTCAAGCAACCTCGACGCGTAATAATGTAAACGCTTATGTTTGTGTAATTATTTAAAATATTGTATAATCCAATAATCTTATCAACCCTACAAAGAAGTGTAGGTTTTATAAAAGGCTGTCAGATAGCCTAACAAATCATACAACGAAAGGTGTGATAAGATGACCGTATTGGAGTTGCAGCGTGCAGAAGTTCCTCAATTTCTGATGACTGCCTCTCACCGTGTTGCCGCGATGGAGCCGAAGTCTGTCTTCGGCTATCTTGGCGACTGTACTTGTGGTGTGTTTGTCACAAGTTGTGATTTGCGAATCGGGCTTGACGATGAGCCTGAATTCGCTGTTCAAGGGGTGACCTTTGACGGTTTGCCCACAAGCTGGACGGGTCGCGTTGACGACATTTCGATCCGGCGCCTCGAAGACGCAGGGTACATCTTTACTGCCGGCCTCAAGCCGACGCTAACGCTGTACCTCTGATCTAGAGGATCGCCTACAGCGCAACTAATACGGTCAACCCCGAGAATCTGACTCTCGGGGCATGACCCTTGAAAAAATGAATTAATGATTTAATTAAAAGTAGGGCATCGCTTATCCGCCATAAGCGGATTTCGCTCCTCTGTTCATTTGCAAAGAAAATGCTTCGCGCTTTCTTTTGCTTCATTCACTTCGCCGAACCTACGAATTTTTGTCTTTGACAAAAGACTTCGTAGGTTCGGGACCGATTTCGGCACCAAATTAAATATCCAACCTCAGGGGTTGGATATTTAATTTGGTGCTGGAAGTAGGACTCGAACCTACGAAGCCATAAGGCGGGAGATTTACAGTCTCCTGTGATTGCCACTACACGATTCCAGCGTTTTGGAGCCGCCTCCCGGATTCGAACCGGGGACCTGCTGTTTACAAAACAGCTGCTCTAGCCAACTGAGCTAAGGCGGCATTCGATAAAGTTACTCAACTATCTTATCTGATAAGCTCATTGTTTTCAATACTAGACAGATATATAAATCAATAACTTTCTAATTAATAAATTTAACGATATAATTACTAGCATAAGCCGCGATAGCTCAGTTGGTAGAGCGCATCCATGGTAAGGATGAGGTCTCGGGTTCAAATCCCGATCGCGGCTCCATTCCACTTCAATAAAGTTTAGTTAGAAATATATTTCATTAGAACGCCCTCCATAGCTTTATCGACGGAGGGCTTTAAATGTTAATTTATAAGATTGGGCAGTTTTTTTGTTATAATAAACATATGGCAACATTTAGTTTTGATATAGTATCTGAATATGACAAAGCAGAAATGAATAATGTTTTTGCATTGGCTCAAAAAGAAATCAATAATCGCTATGACTTTAAAGGTACTCCTGCCGAGATAGATTGGCTAGGCGACAAGGTTGGTTTTAAAATCATTGGCGCGAACGAATGGCAAATAGACAGCATTCTTGATATAATTCGAAAAAAGTTAGCATCTCGTAATCAAAGTAGCAAAACGTTGGACATGAGCAAAACTATTGTAACCAGCAACCTCAAAGCCACTAAGGAAGTGCCATTCATCGCTGGTCTTGACCAAGAAAAGGCAAAACAGGTTACAAAACTTATTAGAGAAGAATTTCCAAAAATTAAACTACAAATACAAGGTGAATCAGTTCGTGTTATTGGCAGCAGTAAAGATGATTTACAAAAAGTGATGCGACTCGTCCAAAGTCATGATTTAGATTTCCCAATATCATTTAATAATTTCAGGTAACTCTTGCGGTCGGTGATGATATTTGTTATAATCTACCTCTAATAGACAAAACAATTTAGTTAGGAACTGCATGGTCAAAAAGAATACAAAGCGCAAATTAGTCGGTTTAGTCAGCGAATCAAGTGGGCATAGGACCTATTACACAACGAAAAACACTCAGAACACATCTGATAAAATTTCTCTAAAAAAATATGATCCAATCATTCGAGCTCACGCTACTTATACAGAAACCAAGAAGAGTCTGGGACGCAACGAAATCAAACCTCGTAAGGGTTAATCAGTCTGTATCTCTAACTGCTCTGTTTGATTATCAATATGACCTGCCAGCCAAAGGCCACTCTCTAGCATAGTATCAAGCATTTCTATTGTAATTCGTTCACTATTCGAATATATATACAGCACATTATCATGCTGTTCTGCTGAAAAAGGCCAGAAATGAGCCGCTAAAGTCATTGCTGTTTTCGCATCAATCATATGTTCAATTTCAACAGATTTTGTTGGACGCGTAAATACCGAAAAACGACTTGCAAAATCAGAACTATACGATTCGAAGGTGCCAAAAATAATCGGTTTCATGTTAGGGAAGGTTGAAAACAGGGCATCATAAGCCTGATCCTTTTTGTTATTCGATTGAATAAAAAAATGAGGAATAGGTTTTTCAGTGAGTAAATCAAACGACATAATTATCCAGCTAAATAATTTTATAGATCCATTTGGGTGAGATACAATGTCACTCCTATCAACAAGAGATACATTATAGTCACCAATCGAACCAATACAATAATTATCGTCAACATGTTTGGTCGATACGGTTAATCCACGAATAATTTTGTGATCGTCAGAGTGTTGGTTAACATACCCAAAATAAACCAATCCAGATTTGTTGGCGAACTTATTGATTACGTTTTTATGCTTTCTGGCATTAAAATGTAAAACTAAATTGTGCTTATTTTTGATAATTTTTTTGGATAGTAGATTGCTCATGCTGTTTTATCCTTTGCAATCAAATCAAGTAGAGTAGCAACATATTCTGCGTGAGTCCACGTCAAGGGGGCAGGTGATATGACTTCATTTGTTACTGGATTCAATTGCTCTCCCATGACACCAGTACTCATAGCATGACTTTTGGCCCAATCCAGTATCTCCAAGGCCTTAGACTTGTTACCTTTATCAATATAATACTGTGCTTGCCAAAAAGATGTGATGAACCAGTAATTTCCGGTAATTTCGGGATTAACACGCCTATAGTCATCATTTTCATAACGAGGTAGCCCCAGTTTACCCTCATTTATGCCAAAAAGTTGTTCGACAGTATTTATCGACGACAATACTTCATCGCTATCAGAGTCAAACAACCCAAAAATATATGCTCCAAAAACGCTGGAGCAATCAACAGTCTCATTTTTGACTAATTGACTGCCTTTAACGTTCAAACCTAAATAAAATACCTTTTTTTCACTGTTATAAAGATGTTTATGAGCAGCAGTTTGTATATCTGCGGCCGCCAACCTCCATCTAACAGCATTTTCTTGATCGTTGGCAGCGCTTGCTAGGTCGGAAGCCGCCAACAGTGCTGCATACGTAACTGCAGTTGTATAGGTACTAATTATAAACGTTTGCTCCCATAAATCGTAACTTGGTCTTGGCAGGCCAGTCGCTTTATTAATGTAGCCAGTCAAAAAATTCGCCATTGGCACAATCATATTTTTATAAAAGCCTTTTAGTAAGCCTGAATCAGGGTGCAAGGCATAATACTGGGCAAAAATAAATAATGGTAATGCCGTTTCGTCCTCCTGAATCGGCGGTGCTATAATGCCATCATGAACATATGAATGCCAACTACTGCCCAATGCTCCGTCCGCTCTATACTTATGCATCATATAGCCATCAGCGTGTAATCCACGCTTGGTAAATTCAAAAAAACGAAGGGCTTCGTCGGTATAGCCCAGACGAATTAATGGCCATAGTGCATATGCGCCATCGCGAGGCCAACTGTAACCATAAGCATCACGAGAATAATTCAACATTGAAGTATCAGTACTGGCAATAATTGCACCACGCTTATCTATTTGAGATTTGATTATCATCATACTCTGCAAAAAAGTGTTGCGATGGTTCGGACTTATCTTTTCAAGTACGGCATATGTTGGCTCTAACCATTCATTCCACCAATCAGCTGTTCGACTCATTCTTGATAAAGCGCCATCATTAATTATTTGATTGTGAACATTTAAGGCTTGACTAATTGACGATCCAGCAGCTATCCAATAATGTACTCGTTGCGAGCTATTTGCATTAACCATGGCCTTGAATCGAATAGTTGAATCGACACGACCATGTTCGACATTATTTAGACCCAATTCGCCATCGTCAGCATCACGATATGTTCCTTCTTTTCCTTCTATACCAAATAATCCAACGGTAAACTGATCAAAAAACTCATTTCTATATTTTCCAGATATAATAAATGCACGTCGTCCACGATAATGGAGAATTGCGTTATCATTCGGTAAGTACTGAGCAGTATCGGTATTGCTTCGTGAATCTCCAATCGCAAAAGCTTGATGCATAAACAAGCGTATTTCTCGGTTAATTCCCCATAAATTAACAATATGAATATTTCGCACAAATACGCATAATTGGGAATCAACGAAATCGTCAAATTCAAGAATAACTCCCAATCTATTATTTTTTGCTATAGTATGGCCAATCAAGGCACTATGAGGGTATCTAAATTTAAAAGTCCATTCGCCTGGTGGGTTTTTAGGATCATCAATCCAACTTAGATCGCCATCGATCCAAACGCCAACCTTGTGTCGTAAATTACTGCCTGCAGAATGATTTTCAAAACCAACATATGGATAATAAAAATCATGGACTGTTCCGAATGCGTTCAATCCGACATGTAATTCACCGTTGCTAAGAACTATTGGTCTAGCCATTCAGACCACCAGTTCTATGGTGTATATGTAACCGCCAGCGAAGGTCGCGAACGGCATTAATGTAATATAAAAAGGCGTCATAAGGTGATTCATATGGGCTAAAGTAGGCATGTACATCACCATCGTTAAACCATTTTGTGCACATATAATAAACGTGATCCGATGTCTGTAATTTTCGCCAGTCACTGATTAGATCAAGGTCATTTGTGCGTATGATATCATCTTCTAGCGCATAGATATATCGCAACGCTTCTTGTTGCATACTATTACCCAGCCAAGCAGTTAGATCGCGTTCGGTATCGGCCCATGTCACAGTGTAGGGCATGCTAATCTCACCAACTGGCTCAAAAGCATCAATAGCCCCAGATACTGTATAGCAAGTATTTAATGGGTTTTCTAGCCATTTATCAATAAAAGATTCGTAAAAATTAAAGATGCCAGTATCTTCCCATTGATGCTCACCGAATGTCTCATAGTCCATAAATAAATTAACAATCGATTTGTCATTCGCTGATGTGTTTACCCATTCGTTATATGTGTCTGCTGAGAGTGGCCATTGAGGCCAGTTCTTATCTCCAAATCTAAAAGCAATGTCATCACTAAGGCGATAATTTTTCATCAAAAGTGCGATATTATTTGTTCCAGATGGTTTATAAACAAAATTAGGGCTACGCCACTCCAAAATAGGGTCCCAGCCCTCAGCTAGAATGCCCTTAAAGCCATACTCATCGGCCCATTTTGCCATCGAATCATTATATGAAAGCTCTGTATTGCGAAAAACTTTTGTCTCAACTCCAAATAATTCTCGTATTTTTTTCCTATGTGCTTCAACTTGATGTTCGAATTCAACCATACTATAGAAAAATGCCAGTGAATGATAATATGTTTCAGCTACAACCTCAACTCTTCCGGTTGAAATAATACGCTTGAAACTTTCTAGAATGTCTGGAGCCCATTTTTCGGCCTGTTCAATAAATACGCCAGTAATACTAAGCGAAACTTTAAATTCAGGATGTTTTGCTAGCAATTTTTCTAGAAGTGCATTCATCGGTCTGTACGATTTGTCAGCTATTTTTTTAAATACTTGTTCATTATTTCGTTCAGAGTTATAATCTGGATCGTCAAAATAATCATGGCTAATCGCAGTGTCAAAAACACTATATTTACGGACTCGAAACGGTTGATGAGCATGAAGATATAATACTACTCCGCGCTTATTCATCCCTTTAGAACCTTCATCGTCAAAACAGATGCCATATTCGAAACGAAGCATGATATTGTTACGTAGTTCCTAACGGGATTCATTCTGTTACAACCTTTTGCATTGACTTATAAATACGGATAAATGTCTGGGCAACATCGTTCCATGAAATTCGGTTATATTCTTTTTTGACATCTGATTGTAGCGACTCTTTCAGCACATTTGACGTTGCCAGGCCTATAATTTGATCGGCTAGTACGTCTTCGTCCCAAAAATCATACCTAAAAACACTACTTAGCACCTCTCCGACACCAGATTGTTTAGTAAGAATAATCGCATTGTCATGATAGGCGGCTTCTAGCGCAGTTAATCCAAACGGCTCACTGACAGAACTCATTACGAACACATCTGATACGCTATAGGCATCACGCCAAAGCTTGCCCCGGATAAAACCAGTAAAGAAAACTTTATCTGATATTCCTAAATCAGCTGAAAGCTTAATTAATTCATCTCGAAGTTCACCGTCTCCAGCTAATAAAAATGCCAATTTATCGTATTTGCTGCAGGCTTTTGCCGCAGCCCTTATAAAATAATCGAGGCCTTTTTGAATAGTAAATCTTGTAATAGTTGAAATAATCGTATAACCTTCACTTTTTAAGGCCTCTAGGTATTTATAGGTTCTAAGGTCGTATTCATAGCCATTGTCTAGTGTAGTAATATCAATTGCATTATGAACAACCTCTATCTTGTCAGCAGGAATATTATATTTTTCTACAATTATTTTTTTTGTGATATCGCTAACCGCTATGATTCTATCCGCCATCATTAGCCCATTATATTCAATATCATGGACCAGAGGGTTACCGCTTTCGTTACCACACCTGTCAAATTCTGTAGCATGAACGTGAACAATAAGTGGTACATTTGTTATTTCTTTGGCCCTTATACCAGCCTCCATCGTCAGCCAATCATGTGCATGAATAATATCTGGTTTTAATGAAACAACCATCTTTTCAACGAATTCAACATAGCGTTTTTGAACGCCACGCATATCACTCAGATCGGATATATCAGATTCTGATAACGATTTATCAAAAACTTTATTACTATCATATGCACCTAGTCCATATCGTTCAAGAGGAGTTAAATCAGTTGCACTGTGAATATTCATAAAATCTACATCAGGATGTTTTGCCTTGTATGGAACTATAAAATCAACAGTCGCACCAGAGATTGCGAGTGCTTTTGACATATGATAACAGGCGACACCAAGGCCACCACTGTTATGAGGAGGAAGTTCCCACCCGAGCATTAGTATATTCATATTACTCTGTGCGCCAGTGTCAACTTCCGCTGACTAGCCACTCCTTATTTTATGTGTATATTTATGCACTAATTATAAGACGAAGCTTGTGCTTTTACAACCTATAAATTGTCACATTTTTCTGTTACAATATTGAAGTTAGCTAAACAACAAAGGGGCATAGTACAACGGCTAGTATATGGGTCTCCAAAACCTAAGATCGTGGTTCGATTCCACGTGCCCCTGCCA
>CAIPOF010000057.1 GCA_903866605.1 uncultured bacterium
GATTAACATTATACGTGCCATTTTGTTCCCAAACCTGTTGCCATTTTTTCTCTATTTCAGTCGGATTATAACGTTTCATATCTGATGTAGTATAACAAATCTGAGCTCAAGATGCTATAAATCATTTTTTCTATATGTTATTAAAAGTATATCCTCAAGAATTGAATAAAAATGATCCTGTCCGTTCGAAACAGTTTACGTTATCATATTTTATGAAAATTTTGAAAAGAATTCATTTTTTCTAACCATCCAATCGGGTGATTGTCGAACAAGTTGAGATTCATCGTCACTTGAATGCAATACTTCTTTTATTGCCTCTTCCAGATAAATTCCACCTTGTGACCCTTTAAACAAAACAACAGCCCCTTGTTCAAGAATTCCTCTGACAAAAGCTCCGGCAAGTAATGCATTTTGAAAACTTTTGACTTGACAACCTCTCTTTTTGGCAGCTGGCGCCAAAAACTTCTCTGCCTGTTCACCGACTGTCACGACCCACGCTAGTTGATTTGGATCACATAATCTACCCAGAGCTTCATGTTCGACGACTGACGTTTCTCCTAACTCATTCATATCACCAAATACCACAATTCGTTGAGGGACGAGAAGTTGATAAAGTACGCGTAGAGACGATTCTGCTGCAAGTGGGCTGGAATTATATGTGTCGTCAATAATCATTGAATCATTAATGCCCCGTAACCTGTTCATTCGCCCAGGCAATGAATAGATCTTGCTCAGTCCTCTGGTTATTTGTGGTGTATCCATCCCAAACTTAATGGCGATTGCAATGGCGACAATTACTGGCCTGAGTGTATATTCACCAAGTGACTGAATCGTAGCTGGCATTGGATCTGAAAATTCCGGCGCATAGTACAAACCAGTATGACCATTTTTTACTGTGTATTCCATGCTAATAAAATGGTACTCAGCGTTGACATCTGTCCCATATGTATTTATGTTGGCATTTGTAATGTACCTGGCATATTTGCCATCAATATCATCTTTGTTGATTATTGCCTGTTTAGAGAAATTTGCAGCTGAAAGTTCTTCGGCCGCAACAACATCCATTGTATGAAAATATTCCATATGTTCAGCTGAAACAGCAGTAACCACTGCTACGTCAGGCTGCAGATAAGTTCCAAAATGTGGGACTTGACCTATCCTATCAGATCCAAGCTCTTGAATGATCACGTCAACATCAGTCGAATCGGAAATACGTTTTCTGGCAGCTTTAAATACCTTTAACCATTCACCAATATTCTTTACACTTTTGGGATATTCGATACCTAAAATTGCCAAAGGTGCACTCATATTAGTATTGTGATTATCTTTATGCAATCGTACCCGGAAATGCTCGGAAAGCACAGTCGCAATTGCTACCTTTGTACTAGTTTTTCCAACGCTCCCAGTTACGACAATTAGCCTTACCTCGGGATGTTTAGCAAAATATTTTTTTACATATTTTTCTAGGCGTTTTTGTACAAAGTATTTAAACATAATAATAATTATAGCCTATTACTACTAATTTAATATAGGTTTGCGAATAACCTGGACAAAGAATTTCGAAATTTAATTAGTGAAGATTCATTTTTAATTGTTTCCATTGTTACTTGACGACATTTTTTTTGATCACTATTAAATATTTGGTAGTGTTGATTTATCACTGATGAATCAAAGATTAATAATGTATCTTCCTGCTGAAGGCTAAAACTACGGATATCAAAATTTGTCGTTCCCAGCGAAACCATATCGTCATCAATAACTAGTGTTTTTGCATGGAAAAATCCGGCTTCATAAAGATAAAATTTAACACCACCTTTTAGCAAACTCTCAAAAAATGAATGTGCAGCCCACCAAGGTAATTTTTTATCCGGCTGACCTGTGATCATAATTCTAACATCAACACCAGACAATGCAGCCGTCACCAAAGCATCCGCAAGAGTACTGTCAGGAATAAAATATGGTGATTGGATATAAAGTTTTTTTCGAGCATTCATTATTGCCGAAAGATAAAGTTGTTTTGTGGCTTCGAATTTTAATTCAAATCCCAGGTATGACAACTGGGTAATTATTTTGCCCTTGGGCAAATCTGTCGGAAAATACTTGTTATTATAAAGATTTACATTTGTTCTTTTTTGCCAATCTCGACAAAAAATATCTTGCAATGAATAAACGACACTACCCGTTACTCTAATATGGGTATCGCGCCAGGTTTGAAAACGCTTGCCACCATCAATATACTCTTGGCCTATATTCATACCGCCCGTATAGCCAATAGATCCATCGATTACAGCAATTTTTCGATGATTACGATAATTAATCTTGCGAAAATCACGAACCTGAGCGTGAACTTCGGCGCCTAACGATTTTAGTTGTCGGAGTTCAGATTTACTAAAAGTGAACGAACCTAGAAAATCATACATTATTCTGACTTCAACCCCACTCTTCAGCCTGCTGACAAGAACATCAAATATTTTTTTCGTAAGTTCATCTTTTTCCCAGATAAAATACTCTAAATGAATTGACTGCTTTGCCTTTGACATATCAAAAATCAATGCCTTGAATTTATCTTTACCATTATCAAAATAGTTTATTGATTCGGCTGACAATAACTGTGTATTATTATTCAACTTCGTTAATGAGACAGCTGACTTAGACCAATCAGAAAGCACCTCATCAGATATATGGTTATCAGAATAAATTTCTGACATAAAATTAATTCTATTTATTCTGTCAATTTTATTTTTAGCCTTGTTGTTTAGTCTGTCACTGCGCCAATCTCTACCAAGTACCAAATAGATCAGAAAACCTAAAAGCGGTATGACAATAAAAACTAACAACCATGCAATTGTTTTGGCAGGTTCTCGATTGTCTGCAATCAAACGAATCACAGAAATTACAAAAACTATATAAAATAAAAGCGTTAAAAGTCCTGAAATCATATTAAGTCTATTCTACATCATTACCTTAAATATAAATAATAACTCGTTCTGATTGGCAGAACGAGTTATTTGTTGCTGTTGCGCGCCCACCCGGGGCACGTTTTTGTTTTTATTTTTGCGCAAAGGTTACCCCATGTTGCGCACCAGCCATATGATTATTATGGTCTATCAGTTATGAAAACACAAGCAATTTAGTAGATTGTAGTTTGTATATGGTAGGTGATAGATAGTATTTAGTAGCATATAAACTCAAAAAATAGAGTAGTAATCAACAAACCACACTAAATTATGTTGTTCTCCCCTATCATCTACTACCTACCATATACAAACTACCATTTATGCTTGTACTAGTATTAGTAATGAAAGTATGCTTAAATAATAGTGTTCAGAAGCACACGCGTTTATAAGCAAAAGGCGAGCGCTTACCTCTAAACGGTAAACTCTCTTCTTCGCAAAAATCGCAAGGAGCGGTCGATCTGACGATAATAAGAATCAGATAAGAAGAAAAGAGTACCAAAAAGAATATGGCACAGCAAAATTTATTCATCGGTAGCTTAGCATATGCTACTACTGATGACACGTTAAAGGCTCATTTTGAGCAAATTGGTGAAGTTACAAGTGCACGTGTTATCACTGATCGTGATAGCGGCCGTTCAAAAGGCTTCGGCTTTGTTGAAATGGCTAATGAAGCAGATAATCAAAAAGCAATCGATCAACTCGATGGTAAAGAACTTGACGGACGCGCAATCAGCGTAGGTCTAGCTCGTCCAAAGGAAGACCGACCTCGTCGTGACTTCGGTGGCGGCGGCGGTGATCACGGTGGAAGCGGCGGCGGTTCATTCCGTCAACGCAGCTGGTAAATATAACCAATAATAAAATACCTCGTAGCAATGCGAGGTATTTTATTATAAAAAAATAAATAGCTATCTTGCAATATGTGTAGCAATAAAAATTACCGCCATACCAGCAATTGTAGAGACTGTTGTCCAGATAACAGGGTGACGATGATGACTTTCGGGAATCAAATCGCTGGCACTAATATACAAAAAGAAACCGACAAAGGCTGACAGAATTAAACCTAAAATTGTTGACGAAACAACCAATAGGTACGCTGAAATAACTCCGAAAATAGGCGCAATAGCGTCAACAGCCAACCATTTCATTGCCGATCGTTTATCGCCTCTTGATCTGATTATCATATTTACCGTGTTGATACCATCCGAGAAACCATGTATCAAAACTGCAAACGCGACTACCCAACCAATGGCAGGGGATATTTTAAACGCAATACCTATACTAAATCCGTCAATAAAACTATGCAAAATGATGGCCAAGGCCCCAAACTTTCCCCTATGGGCAGAGTTTTTACAATCATCGTCACTATGGCCATGTAACAAAAAATATCTATCGATTAGCATAAATACAGCAAACCCAATAGCAATCAACAGTGCTACAAATTGAATATTATATTTATCAGTCGTAAGCGCTACTGATTCTGGTAATAAGTCAAATAATGCAACACCTAATATTGCACCAGCGCCAAAACCTAATATTAAATGTAATTTATCCTTAAATTTAATAGCAAATAATCCACCTAAGGTTATACTGATAACTGCTGCGAATATTATTAATACCAAGTACATATTGTCTTAAGTCTGATCTATTCGATCATTTTTTTGAATTCAGATTCATTAATAATCGGAATACCATAACTTTTTGCTTTTTTGATTTTGCTTGATCCAGTATTATCGCCAACAACCAAATAGTTTGTATCGCGCGCGACTGCAGTTTGGAAAATTCCACCAAGCATTCGGATTCGATCAGCTAATTCATCTCGATTCATACCTACTATTGACCCAGTTACGACAAAGTTCTGACCAGTCAATTTACCTGATTTTTTTTCATAAACAGGTTTGACGTCTAATTTTTTGAACTTTTCAAGCAAGGCTTCGTTGTCTGGATCAGCGAACCAAGCAATTATACTTTCTGCGACAATTTCACCTACTCCGTCAACAAGGCGCAACTCGTCTATAGTTGCATCGCGCAATTTATCAAGCGATTCAAAATTATTAACAAGGTCGATAGCAGTCTGAACACCGACATGACGAATCCCTAAACCATAGACGAAACGCTCGATAGTAGGATTTCTTTTATCAGCAATTGCTGCAACTAATTTATTCGCAGAAACCTCGGCGAATCTATCAATCTGTAAAATCTGATCTTTGGTGATTGTATAAATATCTGCTAAATCTTTAACTAGTCCTGCGTCCACTAATGCTATGACATTTTTTTCGCCTAGAGTATCAATATCAAGTGCGCCTTTGCTGGCAAAATGACCTAACGCTAATTTCAAAAGTAAATCACTAGTAGTGTCATTCACTCTATAAACAACTTCCCCATCTGGACGGTTAAATTCAAGCTCTGGGTATTGAGTGGCAAGGGCTTTTTTAAAATCAAAAACTTTGGCTTTAGCCGGACGAAGCTCCATCACAACAGTTTGAACTTGCGGAATAATATCCCCGGCTTTGAAAATAATCACTGTATCTCCAATTCGAATATCTAAACGAGTTATCTCATCGGCATTATGTAAACTGGCGTGTTTTACTGTAGTGCCAGCAACGACTATTGGGTCAAATACAGCCACTGGAGTTGCCGCACCGGTACGACCAATACTTATCACTATATCGCGAACTATTGTCGTGGCTTGTTCGGGTGCATATTTATAAGCAACTGCCGCGCGCGGTTGTTTGCCAACTACACCAAGTTTTGCAAACTGACTGCGGTTATTTACCTTGACGACTATACCGTCAGTATTAAATGGTAACTCATGGCGTTTCTTGTCCCATTCATCAATGAATCCCATCACTCCTGAAAGATCTGAGAATATACTGGCCTGGAGGTTCCTGGTGATACCTAGCGCCAATAATGCTTCATAAGCGAACATGTTTGTTGAAATTTCGTCAGGGTCATCACGAATCAAATCATAAGCCCTGAAATGAAGCGGACGCTGCGACACAATTCGGGGATCAAGTTGACGAATTGTGCCAGCTGCCAAATTTCTAGGATTCGCAAACTCTGGCTCACCCGCTGCTAGACGTTTTTTGTTTAATTCAGCGAAGTCTTTTTTTAGAATGACAATCTCACCACGAATTTCTGTCCGACCAGCTAAAAACTTACCATACAACATTTTTTCTCTTTGCAAGGATAATCCTCGCAAAGAGTGTTTTTGTGGTGTAATAAGTTCTAATTTTAGTGGAATATTTTTTATTGTGCGTACATTTTCTGTGACGTCTTCACCGATATAGCTATCGCCCCTCGTAATTGCTTGAACTAAAAGACCATCCTGGAATACCAATGCGCATGCCAATCCGTCCATTTTAATATCTGCAAAAAATTCGTGTTTAATGCTAGGCAGAAGTTTGTCTGTTCGTTTTACCCACGCCTCTACATCCTGACGACTAAAAACATCGTTCAAACTTAGCATTCGACTGCTGTGATTTATTTTTTTGAATCCGCCCGATAATTCATTTCCTACTCGTTGGGTTGGACTGTCAGAACTAATAAATTCAGGATGATCGGATTCTATCTGCTTAAGTTCAGCAAATAAACTATCATATACAGCGTCAGAAATTGATGGGTTATCCATCCCGTGATATTCATAGCTATATTTATTCAATAGCTGACGGAGTTCTTTGGCTCGCTTTTTAGGCTGGATCAGCATCATCTGCGACTACTTTGCGATAAAACAAATATATATAGCTTGATACCCAAATAATCGTAAATGACCCAAGTACAAGCAATACAATCGGAATTGTTGGTATCCAAGCAATAGCTGGCCATAGACCCTTAAGCCATGAATCAATCATAATGGTTGAGATCATAATAACAGCCCACATAACGATAGTAATCACTATCATCCAAATTAGACGCAGTAAAATACGCAATCGACGCCCAACAACCATATCGCCAGCAGCTTTTAACGCCTTAAATGGATACATACCAGGGAGAGTCACAATTACAAGAGCAAAAAATGTACTTGTCGTCCAATACAATGACAAAACTGCCAATAATCCAGCAGCTATCCAAAACAACATGGCCTCTACACCGTTTAGGAGTAGTCCTGTAGAGCTGGCTGCGGCATATCCGATCAATGCTAAGGCAAGTGGCAGTAACTGAACGATAAATACCAGAGCGACAATAAATGTTGATACTATTGGTGAACAGGCATTGTACAAACCATCTCGAACTTTTACTTTGTGGCCAGCTAGGATATTTCGCAATAACCATACGCTAGTCATCCATGTTATTAATAAAATAATGACAGCATATATCTGTTGAGCCTCTGTTAGACTTTGTGATATCCCACCAGTTGCCGTAGTTATGAATACCAAGCTGGCTTTGCCCAATTGACCAATTGCACTACTAAATAAATTTCCACTGGTTGAATTTATCGTACCTGTCAGGGTTGAATAAATATCCTGAGATGCGATACCTACTAATAATGCTGTCAATACCGCATAAACAAGCGCCAAAAGGCCAAATATTTTTCGATTATTCCAAATTGTCCTTATTACATAGTTCGTAAAAGAAATATAGCCAGGAAGTTTAAGTGACCGTACATAATCACGACGGCGAGTGCGACGAAAACTACGATGTGGCCGACGGTTTAAAAACGACACATACCGTTTTTTTATTTTCGTGAATGGTTTTTTGATATTCATAATTTAAAATTTTCCTTCGCTATTACGTAATCTGGCTATACGATCTTCAAGTGGTGGGTGTGTACTAAATAATTTATTCATGAATCCTGGCTTTAATGGATTAACAATGAATAAATGCGCCGATGAAGAACTTTGACGTTGCATAGGTTTACCCTGTTGACGAAGTTTTTCGAGTGCCGATATCATTGAATCCGGATTTCGAGTCGTCATAGCACTTGTAGCATCGGCCAAATATTCACGTTGCCGACTAATTGCCATCTGGATGACTGCTGCAATTATCGGAGCCAGAATAATAACTACGATACCAATGACCATCCCAACTACTGATCCATTATCATTATCTCGATCGCCAAAAATAAACATTCGTAAAACAATATCAGTTAGTAATCCGATTGCGCTAACCAGACCAAAAACAATCATGCTAACACGAATATCATAATTTTGAACATGTCCCATTTCATGAGCCATCACTGCCTCGAGCTCATTATCATTCATAATATTGATAAGACCAGATGTTGCCGCCACAATGGCATGCTGGGGGTCACGACCGGTGGCAAAAGCATTCGGTGCTGGATCTTCAATAATATATATATTTGGTGTCGGCATACCAGTTGTAATTGCCAGATTTTCTACTATTCTATAGAATCTGGGATTATCTCGCTTTTCAATCTGTTTTGCACCTGTCATAGCAGCTGCTATTTTTGATGCGACAAAATACTGTAATAACGTATACAAGGCAACTCCGCCTATAACAAAATATGCAATATTTGAATTGCCATAATAGTAACTTACCGCCCAACCAATAGTACCAATTAGGCCAACAAATAAGGCCATAATTATTACAGTGTTGCGTTTATTAGCGGCAATTGCTTTATACATTTATTTGTTGCAACTAACTTTTTAGAATTTTACTTCGACTGGTTTTTCGGCAGTTTTTTGTTCAGCCTCGTCAAGTTCAAAAAATTCACGATTTTTAAAACCAAATGTCCCAGCAATCATATTACTGGGAAAAGTTTGAATCTTGGTATTTAAATCACGAACTCCACCATTATAAAAACGACGGGAAGCTTGAATCTTGTCTTCGGTGTCAACTAGTTCTTGTTGCAGTTCAATAAAGTTTTGAGACGCCTTTAGGTCAGGGTAGGCTTCGGCAACAGCAAACAGACTTTTCAGTGCACCTTCAAACTGATTTTCGGCAGCAGCTGTTTCTTTGACGCCTTTAGCACCTAGGGCGTTAGCTCGAGCTTCGGTAACTTTTTCAAAAACGCCACCTTCGTGCTTTGCATAACCCTTTACAGCCTCGACCAGATTTGGAATTAAATCTAGACGTCGTTTTAGCTGAACAGTTATATCACTCCAGGCTTCATCAACTCGAATTTTTAATGTTACAAGTGAGTTGTAAATAGCCCACAATACTATCGCAAGAAGTATTATTACTCCTATTATTATCCAAACAGCTACCATAATTTTCCTCCTTAAGATTTCTTACTTATATAGATATATTATAGCAAACTTATTAATATAGAATAAGCCCCATTTGGACTTATTCATTTGGTGCGCAGAGCGGGATTTGAACCCGCAAGGCCGTGAGGCCAAGAGATTTTAAGTCTCTCGTGTATACCGTTCCACCATCCGCGCAAATTGTAAATCTTGGAGGCACGTATGGGAGTCGAACCCATTTAAAAGGTTTTGCAGACCTTCACGTAACCGTTCCGTCAACGCGCCACTGCCACGAATAATTATAGCAGAGAAATAATGAACAGAAAGATATTTTCTATTTTGCTGATGTCATCAAATTTAATAAGTTGACTTTTGATGTTGCGCCAATGGTTGAATTAACAATCTGTCCGTTTTTATATACTAAAAATGTTGGTAAAGCGCTAACACCTAACTCTTGAACCTGGTCCATTTCGACTGACGCATCAAGTTTTACAATTTCTGCCCAATCCTTTATGTCTTCCTGTAATGATTCTAATACAGGTTCCATCCCTCGACATGGTGCGCACCATGGTGCCCAAACATCCAATAAAACTACCTTTTTTGATTCTAATACGTCTGATTTAAATGTGTCTTTAACTGTTGATCTCATATATTTCCTTTTTTAATAATTAACATTAATGTAATAATAACAATTATCGTTGACATACGCAACATATAGCGCCTATACTTAAAAATACACGCAATATATAGCGTATCGTTAAAAAATTAAACACAAAAGACATGAGGATTGAGAGGGTATAAATGACTGACACAGATCAACCTATATTAGGCCTAGATGAGACCGATAAACTTGATGAGATACATAAAATAGGACTTGATGTCCCTGCTCCACCTGCAAAATTGGCAGAACCAAAATTAAGTGAGAATGCTTGGTATATTGGCAGAACCCGTTACGCTAAACGAGATAAAGACGGTAGTCCTATTGAAACACCCCGGGAATTATTTTGGCGTGTAGCATATAATATTGCTACAGCCGATCGTTTATATGGTGCGGACGAAAAAGCTCATCTTGCTACGGCAGCCAAATTCTATAAACTTATGTCTACTAGTAAATTTTTGCCTGGGACACCAACACTTTTAAACGCTGCAAAACCAAACCAGCAATTATCATCGTGCTTTGTTTTGCCTGTACCGGATGATTTAAAGGGAATTTTACAATCAGCCACAGATATGGCATTAATTCATAAATCAGGTGGTGGCACAGGTTTTTCGTTTTCACGGCTTAGACCAAAAAATGATATTTTATCAACTTCGGGTGGTTCGACAACTGGACCAATATCATTTATGCAAATGTATAATGATATAACCTCGTCAGTTCGCCAAGGTGGCGTTAGGCGAGGTGCAAATATGGGAATACTACATTATAATCATCCCGATATTCTACTTTTTGTGATCTATAAACTAGATGAGTTTTCGCTGACAAATTTTAATATTTCAGTTACTACGACCTCAGAATTTTTTGACCAAATTGCTATTGATAAAAAGTTGCTTGATGATGATTATGAAAAAGATTTTGACTTTGACGGTTTGATTGCCGAAGTCCGCGAAGCTCACCAAACCCGTGACATGGATTTGAAGTTAGTACGCCTTGATGCGGCAGTTTCAAAATTGACAAATTGGTGTAGCGAAGAAACCGAAGGATACGGGTATCCGCTAATCAATCCTCGCAATAATGCCGTTATGGGACGACTAAATGCTAAAAAAGTGTTTGATTTAATAACTCGCTTTGCCTGGCAATATGGTGATCCTGGGATGATTTTTATCGATCAGATAAATAACTCGAGGGCTAATCCAACTCCACAGCTAGGACAAATCGAAGCTACAAACCCGTGTGGTGAACAACCACTACTCCCATATGATGCTTGCACATTAGGGAGCATCAATTTGGCACTTTTTGTTGACGGGAATGACTTTGATTGGGACGCACTGCGGCATGCGGTTCATGAGTCAGTCCACTTTCTAGATAATGTTCTTGACATGAACGAATATCCAATTGATAAAGTTCGTGATATGGTGCGCCAAATTCGTCGAATTGGATTTGGTATCATGGGATTTGCTGACTCACTTTTAGCTATGAATATTGGCTACAACACCAATGAAGGCGTAAAAATGGCAGAACAAGTTATGCAGTTTATCCAAAAAGAATCGGATATTGCATCAGTTGAACTTGCCAAAAATCGGGGTGTTTTTCCTGCCTATAAGGGTTCAATTTACGACAAGCCCAAAGAAATTAGCCCAAGAAATGGCGCCAGAACAACTATTGCTCCGACGGGGACAATCGCTATGTTGGCTGATACTTCTAGCGGTTGCGAGCCATTATTCGCACTGACATATTCAAAGAATACCATCGAAGGTAAACGAATATTCCAGTCTAGTCCGTACTTTATTGCTGCATTAAAAAAAGAGGGCATCTATTCAGAGGAATTACTTGAAAAAATTCAAGCAAATGGTGGATCGATTCAGAATATTCCATCAATTCCAAAAAATCTTAAAAACACGTTTGTGGTTGCTGGCGATATAACTCCGCAGTGGCATTTACAAATTCAAGCGGCCTTTCAAAAATACGTCGACAATGCAATTTCTAAAACCATAAACTTTCCAAATACTGCGAATATTGAAGACGTTCGAAATGCCTATTTGACGGCTCACGAAATTGGTTGTCGGGGTATTACAATCTATCGTGATGGTAGTCGTGAGAAACAAGTATTAGAGGTTAAAAAGGAAGCATCATATTATGATAAATTAGATGCCACTATAGTAAAGATTCCAGAAATTGATATAACACCAACAACTCCGATAATTCTAAAAAAACGACCAAGCATTTTGAATGGTCGAACACATCGAATTGCAACTCCTCTTGGGCATGCCTTTATATCAGTTAACGAGGATATGGATGGCAATATATTTGAAGTCTTTATCAATGTTGGACACGCTGGATCAGATATCACGGCCGATGCCGAGGCCATTGGACGACTAATCTCGCTGACATTCCGAATTCCGTCAGATTATTCATCTGACCAAACTGCTCAAAAAGTAATTTCACAATTACGTGGCATTGGTGGATCTGGATCGACTGGATTTGGTGCTGAACGCGTCAGGTCACTGGCCGATGCAGTTGCCAAAGCAATCGAACAACATCAGGCAACAAAATCTGCCCCAGAAATCGAACAAGAACCAATCCAAATTGAAACCGCTTCATTATTTGAAGTTGACAAATCTGGTAAATCAACTGATATTTGTCCAGAATGCGGTTCAGCAAGTTTGCGCTATATAGAAGGTTGCCAAAAATGTGAGCTATGTGGCTTTAGTAAATGTTAAATAATAAATAAACGGTTATAGATTAAGGGGTAAAAATATGAAAAAAAGAACAATATTATATTTAGTTAGCGCACTACTTCTGATTGGGATTGTCGGCACAGCATTTTATTATTACCAATCAAACACAACTGCAAAAACTGAACAAAAAGTCCTAGGTGAAACAACAAAAAAAGAAGTCACCTACAAAGGTCAGAATGGCGTAACCGCATTATCATTACTAGAAAAAAATGCTAAAATAGAGACAAGTGGTACTGGGGAAATGGTTTTCGTGACGTCAATCAATGGCGTAAAGGCAAACTCTAAAAGTGAATATTGGCAGTTAAATGTTGATGGGAAGTCTGCTTCTGTTGGAGCTGGTAGTTACATCACTAAAGACACCGAAACAATTACTTGGAAATTAGCAACATTTTAAGGAATAATTATGATAAAAAATAGAATGAATCTTAAGAATATCGCACTTATTGTTGGATTAATCACACTAGCAGTCAGCTGGAGGATTATTAATAATAGTTTTCAAATTGCCCCAAATCTGGAACTGGTAACTGCTGTTAGTGTATTAGCAGCCCTAATGCTGGGTTGGCGAGCAGCTTTATTCGTACCGATTGCTACAATGATAATTTCGGACATAATTATTGGGAATTCATCAATTTTTATCTTTACATGGGGATCTTTTGCACTAATTGGCCTAGGTGCAATTTTGCTTCGAAAACTTGACAACAAACCAAAAATACAAGTCATATCATCTGTTGGCTTTGCCACTGCCAGTACATTCCTATTCTTTGTTATCACAAATTTTGGAGTCTGGCTACAAGGCTGGTACCCTGCTACCTTGGCAGGCTTAATCGACAGTTACATTATGGCAATACCTTTTTATCGGACAATGTTAATTGGTAATTTAATCCTGGTTCCATCATCTATAATTATTTGGCATTTGATCAAATCCTATCAAACCACAAAAATATTAGTAATCGATCCCCTTGTTCGCAAGTAATTTGTCGTCAAAATGATGTTTTAATTTTGTCATATTAGTTGCAATATCAACTTTGTCGATAAGTGACATTGGAAAATTGCGACCCGTCAAACATAGACTGGTTTTAGGATGCTTTTTGTCAATAAGTTTTTCCAGATCAGAAATATCTAGCAAACCATCATGGACAGCATTATTAATTTCATCACAAATTACTAACTGACAGTCACCGGATTTGGCTGCCTTTAGGGCATAATTGAAAGTTCGCTTGGCCTCGGCAATATGTTCTGCCCTGGTTGCATCAGCACTTAGTTCGCCAGCATCAAAAAAGCCTAGACCACCTTTGTAAAAATCGAGTTTGTCTTTA
>CAIPOF010000058.1 GCA_903866605.1 uncultured bacterium
TGGACATTTCCGGGAAGAGTAGATGTATCTATGTTCGTCCCCGTGACATTAGTCGTAAAATCACCTTGACTCGTCCATATCTTGGTATAACTTGCAGCTTGGACATTACTAAACGGTGATATTATAATGGCAGTAATAAGAATTAACGCAAAGACAAGTGACAGTTTAGCTTTTGATTTTCTTATATATCTGTTTTTTTGTAATCGGAAATAAAGTCTTGATCTTTTAACTAGATATATGTGAAGGGTACTGAAATAGGGAAAGGTAATTTTATCTATCTTTAATTTTGTGAATACTTTTTTAGTAATATTTGTAATAATTACTTCTTTTCACTACTTTTCCTTTTTTGTATTTTCACTAACACCTAAGCACAAGATTAACTTAAGCATGAGTTTATTATAACATCAAATAACAAAAAACAAGGGAGGAAAGAGGGTTGGGTTTGGCGGAGGAGGCGAGATTTGAACTCGCGGTCCCGATTGCTCGGGACACTGCTTTTCGAGAGCAGCGCCTTCAACCACTCGGCCACTCCTCCATATCTCAATTCTAGCAGACATATGGCATAAAGTAATTCGATAATGTTATAGTTAGAATATATTATTTTGGGGGAGCGTAGTTATGAAAAACGAATCATCAAAAGATGCAACAAAACAATCAGATGAGCCACAGACGGAATCAAAACCAGTATCAAATCCAGCACCAAATCCTACAACCAAAGCAGTCCAACCAACCAATGGTCTGGCGGTGGCAGCAATGGTTGTCGGTATTATTGCCTTTGTTTTGGCATGGGTACCATTTGTTGGTTTTGTTGGTGGAATTGCCGCAATTGTACTGGGAATAATTGCCCTTAAAAAGACAAACGGCAAGGGTATGTCAATTGCTGGAATCGTCACTGGTGCGATATCGATACTTTGCGGCCTGGTTATCGCATTTATGTTTTTTGCTGGTCTAGCCCTACTAGGTGGCGCAACAATAGAAGGTAGCAAAGTTGCAACAGAAATTAATAAGGCCGCTGCCAATTACAGCAAAGAGCAACAGGCAATGGTTGACGCCAAAAAAGACTTTTCAAAAGGTCAAACGGCAATATTTGGTAATTTTGAAGTAAAAGCCAACTCAGTTCAGCGCAATTACGTACCCGACAATGAATATTCTGCTGCCGGCGAAGGCAAAGAACTTGTCGTAGTTAATGTAACTGTAAAAAATACTGACACAAAATCAAATCAAATTAGTTCATATGACCTCAGTCTTAATGCCGATGGCGTTGCGAACACTTCGAACTATCTAGTTGTTGCGCCTGAATTTACTGGTGGTAGTTTATCCGCTGGTGCGACCGCCAGTGGCAATATTGTCTATGAAATTACAAAAGGAGCTAGTAGCCTAAAATTACAACACGAAGAGAGCATTTATGATCTGAAGAGCTCCGAGCTTAAAACACTGACATACACACTAGCAATATAAATTATTATTAGCTTTAATTACTCTAAATAGTCATAGAGAAATTCAATTAGACTTCAAAAAAATGGTAAGATTGTAATATGAGTAAATTAAATATTGAATCGAAAATTGAACTAAATAATGGTACCAAAATGCCACTTTTAGGGTTTGGGACTTGGCAATCCAAAGATGGAAAAACAGCCTATAATGCCGTTCGTGACGCCCTAAAGGCTGGTTATCGACATATTGATACAGCCAAATTTTACGGTAATGAAGTATCAGTCGGCAAAGCCATTCGGGATAGCAAAATACCACGCGAAAAAATCTTCGTGACCACGAAATTATGGCCAACGGATGCAATTAATGCCGAAAAAGCCTTTGACAAAAGCTTTGACAAACTTGATATCGGTTATATAGACCTGTATTTATTGCATTGGCCAGTACCTGGAATGATCAAAAAAAATTGGCTTAAATTAGAAGCAATATTTAAAAAAAGTGGCAAAATTAGGGCCATTGGTGTCAGCAATTATTCGATAGGACAAATAAAAAGTACTCTTAAAATTGCCACGATTAAACCTGTGATTAACCAGATAAAATGTTCGCCCTATAATTACAATCAAGAAATGCATGATTTCTGTAATGAAAATGGGGTTGTAATGGAAGCTTACAGCCCACTTACCAGGGGCAGTATGTTAGAAGACGTAGAGTTAGAGGCAATTGCAGATAAATACGGCAAAACTCCAGCCCAAATATTATTACGCTGGTGCGTTCAAAAAGGCATTCCAACCATACCAAAATCAGTCCACAAAGACAGAATTGTGGAAAATACAGATATTTTTGATTTTGAAATTAGTGATCAAGATATCGCAAAACTAGATAATTTTTCAAAGTTATAGATAGATATTGATAGCTAGGTGGAGATTTATATATATAAATGTCTAGTTAGCGAGTGACACGAAAACTGTATGGTGAATGTCCAGTTGTATTTGTAAATAGCATCATAAAAACTCCTGCAATATTGCCCGCACTCCAATTTCCACCTCGAATTACCACTAGAGATGAGGCATCGTCGGCGCTACTATTTACAAACCCAATTCCGTTTGTGCCTGTCCAACTACTAGCCCCAGTTATCCCTGTTGTAGCTGGGAAAGGGTCAGGAGAAAGGGTGCCATGAGTTGTCATTTCGGTGTAGTTCCGCCATGCGTAGCCACCTGCCAAGACACCTGGTTGGTTGCCAATAGCTGTTCCTTGAGTCCATTCATAGGCATTTCCAGCCAAATCCCATATGATTTCACCGTTAGATAAAGCTAGAGTGCGTTTTTGATTAGCGCCTGAACTTGAGCTGTTGCCGGTGCCATAATAGCCGTCACTGTCGTTCGTACTGGCATCAATAGTGCCAGAAGGGGCATTATCATTATGCCCGCTATAGATATAACCAGTACCAACTGTGCCACTACTCCAGTTTATAGGGTTGTTCAGAACGTTTTGGGCAATAGTTAGCCATTCAGTTTCGGTTATTAAGTGGCAACCAGTACAGCCAATGACATTTGAACTATTAGCGATAGCTGCTGTCTGAGAAATACTGACCCATGGTAGTCCGCTAGCTTGTGAAATTGGTGTAGTGGAACTACCGACTTGTTTAGCCTCATACTTCATCACGCAAAAGTCACTAGTGCCATAAGTAGAACTGCCAGGTACAACAATAAAGCCATAAGGACATGATTTAGTTAGGGCTGATGAGATAGCTGAGTTATTACTAATACGGTAGTATAAACTGCTGTTACCACTATTACTGACGTAGAGCGAATAGTCAGTAGCAATAGTGGTACTGTTTGGTAAATATGTAAAACTATTTCCACTACTTGGCTTTAAACAGTATCTAGTATCAGGCGAGGGGCTAGAACCTACGGGGCAGTTGTTACCATCAATGCTAGCTGGGTAGGAGCCATGATCAACATAGTATAGATTTAGCTGTTTTTTAGCACTGGTTAGGTCGGATTGGATTGAGGCTGCTGTGGCTTTATTACTTATGCCCGTATAGGAGACTATGGTTATGGCGGCTAATATTCCTATGACTACTATGACTACGAGAAGTTCGACTATGGTAAAGCCCTTCGATTCGCTTTTTTCATTCAGGGTCTGGCGAGCTTTTGAGTATTTAGTAGATGGTAGATAGTAGGTAGTAGATGGTTTTTTTGTTAGCTTATGCATAATATTACTTATGATTATGCACTATAGTTTGAAAATCAGACTCTATAACTTACGAAACATAGACATAATATTAGATATTTAAAATAACATTCGTGAATGTCAAATTATAGCGTTATTACATCTGTTCGTATCTTTACAAAAACCAAAAATAATGCTTTAATTAACATTAACGTCAATTTCGCAGCCAATACCTGCGATACGAGCACCTATCAGGGAGGCACTATGCCCAGGCAACTGCTTGACATCAGTAAGCTGCCGTTCGAGTCTAAATACGATTGTCAGGACGGTACAACCATCGACATGAAGAAGTTCCTAGAGAACCTTCGGACGCCCATCAACGTCCTCGGTACAACTGGGAACATCGGCCAAGTCGACAGCCTCGGCTTTGTCATGGCCAAGCCTTTGAACTACATGGTCAACGTTCTTCCGGACGACTACTACTGGGACGACCCTGTCTCGTACGTCTGGTTCGCCGGTGGCTGGGGTCCGGATCGCGACATGTACATCGCAAACGCCGTTCGCAAGATGAGGGCGATGTTGCGCGAAGGGCTAGAGACGCTGTACATGCGACTTGGTTGCTATCAAGACACTCATTTCAGAGACTTGGTCGATCAAACCGACGCGATCGGCAATTTCGCCTGGGGTGATTTTCCCTGGGGTGGTGCCGTGGAAGTGCAGTTGGTCAGCAATTTGCTACTTCATGGAGCAGTAAGTTGCTTCGACGACGATGTCGACGACGACATCACCGCACGCCTGATTCTTGGCATCCTCGGAAAACAAATCCTCATCAGCGACGGGCTCAAGCCCATCGATTGACCTGCACGCTCTGACGACCCCCTTTACGGTGTTTCACTCTCGCCCTGGCGACGAAGATACACCCGAAAGGGGGTATTTTCGTATCAATAAAATTGCAGGATTCGGCGAAGTGTAGCACAGAAAAGAAAGCGCCACAGGCATTTTATTTTCAAGCAAGCGGAGGGGCGAAACGAAGTAAAGCAATAGTTACGACAGAGATTTTACCACAA
>CAIPOF010000059.1 GCA_903866605.1 uncultured bacterium
TGATTCAATTGGATCTTTTCGGGCAGCTCTAAAGGCTGGGTATAGGCCAAACAATACTCCCATTATTACTGATATAAGTAACGCCACAAAGGCAATTTGCCAATTTATAACAGGGTCAAATGTTAACAAGCCACTAATACTATATGCCAATATATATCCTGCTATATATCCAAAAACACCCCCAATAGCACTAATTGCTAGTGATTCAATCAAGAATTGCCATGAGATATCAATATTACTAGCGCCCAGGGCTTTACGAATACCAATTTCACGTGTGCGTTCAGCAACTGTCACCAGCATAATATTCATGATTCCAATACCACCAACCAGCAGTGATATTGCAGCAATTGCCGTCATAACACCTGCAATTGTATAGAAAAAATGACTTGCTGGTTGAGAAATTTGATCTCCTGACAAGATAGAAAAGTCTTTTTCTCCTATATGACTTGTCATGAGGGTTTTTTGCGAAGCGCTAACAACTTTGGACACATTATTTGCTGAATAAGCCTTAATATTTATTTGTTGAATTTGCGTAACATCATGATTTAGTTGTTTTCCTGCCGCAAAATTAATAATAGCTGCGTTATCAAAATCAACAGAGTTGTAGTTTATAGGTTTATTTATTTGTTTCAAAACTCCGACCACAATAAATGGCTTGCCACGAATAGTTAAGGTTTGACCAATTGATGATTCAGTACCAAAAATATTTATAGAAAGTTGTTTGCCAACGACAACCGTGTTTTGATCTAATGAATTGTCCAAAAACTGCCCGACAAACATTTTAAAGTTTGATATTTCAGCCAATTCAGGAGTTGTTACGACAATTTGAGAGTCAACTGGTGCTTTGGAATCTGCTTTTATAGAACCGGTCATTACCATTATTGGTGCTGCCGATTTAACATTTGGTGTTTTTTCTAGTTGGACAACATCGTTTTCTGTTAATGTGCTGGTAGCGTAATTGTCGTGAAGTTGGGCTTGGGCGATACTAGGCGTAAGATTAATAGCTCCACCAGGTCGGACAATAATAATATTTCCGCCTAAAGAATTAATTTGTTCACTAATAATCTTGTTTGTTCCACCACTTAAGGCCAAAATAGCAGTAATACTAGCAACACCTATGGTAACGCCTAACATTGTCAGAAAACTTCTGGTACGACTACTTTGCAGTGATTGTTTGGCATTTTGGATGTGGTCAACTATTAAAATACGCATCTATCTCTTTTTCCTTTTTTGCTTTTTCCGGCGTTTCGTCTTTGGTTTGCCTTTGCTCTTTTGCTCTACTGGTTCAACCGTAGGTTTTGTATCAGTGTCGATTTGACCGTCCAACATTGTTATGACACGGCTAGAGTAGGTTGTAAGGCGCGGATTGTGGGTTACCATAATAATTGTATTACCGTGTTTATGTAAATCAGACAATTCCTCCATTATAATATGGCTGGCCCGCGAATCAAGATTACCAGTTGGCTCATCGGCCAAGATAATTGAGGGTTCATTGACTAAGGCGCGTGCAATCGCTACTCGTTGAACCTGACCACCAGAAAGTTGATAGGGCATATAATATTCACGTTCGTTCAAATGAAAATTTCGCAAAATATCACTGGCGATTATCAATCTTTTGGTGTGGGGGATACCTTTATATACAAGTGGAATAGCAACATTTTCGATAACGCTTAATCTGGGGATTAAATTAAAGTTTTGAAATACAAATCCTATTTGTTGACTGCGAATCCTGGCCTGACGATATTCTGAAATCGAATCGACCGATTTTCCATCTAATTCGTATTCGCCAACAAATGAACTGTCTAATAAGCCAATAATATTTAAAAGTGTTGTCTTTCCGCAACCACTTGGTCCCATTATTGATACGAACTCACCCTTTTTAATTGTTAAATTTATTTTATCCAATGCAATAATTTCAGCATCACCAATCCCAAACCTCTTTTCGAGATCTCGCAGTTTTATGACCGGTGTTTTTTTTGTGGTGATGGCCATTACTTATATTATGCTAGTATATTACAGATACTGCAACAAGATTATAAGGTTAAAATAACAACTGTTAAAATAGTAGGTAGTAGGTAGTAGGTAGCGTATACTTTCTCTACTATCTACCATATACTATTTACTATCTACCAACTTGGAGAGATGCTAGAGTGGTTGAATAGGTGCGCTTGGAAAGCGTATGTGCGGGCAACCGTACCGCAGGTTCGAATCCTGTTCTCTCCGCCAATTTAAAAATAGTATTCATTTGGATACTATTTTTAAATTGCGTGAATGGGTTTGAAGCTGCGGTATTTTTACGAAGTAAAAACCGCAGAGTTCGGCGTAGCGAAGTGCAATGAAAAAGTGTTTACATTTTTTCATAAGCAAGCGGAGGAGGCTTCAGCCGATATCCTGTTCTCTTTTCTGCGAATGAGCGGAGGAGGCTTCAGCCGATATCCTGTTCTCTCCGCCAA
>CAIPOF010000060.1 GCA_903866605.1 uncultured bacterium
AGATTTAGGTGAAACTACTGGTTTGTTAGCGTTTGGGTTGCTAGCAGCATCAGCAGTTTTGGTTTTCCTGTCAATTAAGGTATACAAATCATTTGACAGTGCTCAGCGCCAAGCTTACCGCTTGATTATGGCACTAGCCTTTGTACCAGTGCTTCTACTGTTCTTTGAGTCAATATTGCTACGCCCAACGTTCATTGACCGATATTTGATTACATCGACGGAGGGCTTAGCACTGTTTATCGGGGTGACACTGGCATTTAGTTGTAAGCGTTTTAAGCTAATATGGTGCTATTTTTCGATTATTTTTATTGCGATCTTGATGATGATAGGGATTGCAAATGTATATCGATTGGGCAATTATAATAAAAATACACACGCCACTAACCAAACAAGACAGATTGTGCAAGCAGCGACCGCACAGGCAAAGGATGGACAGCCGATTATTGTCGCCACTCCGTGGATTTTCTACGAGGCAATATTTTATTCGACCGACAGTCACCCAGTGTATTTTGTTGGTCCATTTCGTGATAAGGCAAGCTCTCTTGATATGTTGAAGTATAGTAATTTCCGTAAGATAACTGACGTTCCTAAATTCACAGGCCAACACCCGATTATTTGGTACGTTGGTTGGGATGGGAACGGTAAATTAAAGGCGCCGTATTCAAATTGGGAAGAGCTTCAAGAAGTGAAGGTTAACGATTTGATAAGTGGCAAACCGGAATATAAAGCTATTCAGTATAAAATTAATAGCTAAAACTATCTTGGCCTTTTTATAGCGATTTTGCGTGCTTGTCCAACATATGAATCATCAAGACCTTTAACATTAAAATCCCCGTATTTTCTGATTGCAGCCTGTTCAATTAGAAAATCAGCAACTGCAGGGTTCTTTGGCAGTAATGAACCATGTAAATAACTACCGATGACATTTTTATATCGGGCGCCTTCGCTAACGTCCGAAGTGTTATTGCCGGCGCCAATCCGGACGCGTCCAAAAGCCTGGACATTATGGCCCAAAAAAGTTTGTCCGCTATGATTTTCATAGCCCACGATATCACCAAAACTCTCGCTTTGTGTGACAATATTACCAATCAGCCTTTCGGATTTTCCGTAAGTTTCGATATCCAAAAGTCCGATACCTTCGATAATTTCGCCATCAGAGGTTTTAAAGAATTTACCGAATAATTGGTACAAACCGCAAATCATTAACATCGAAACTCCGTCGTCAGCCAGTTTTTTTAGTTTCGGTCCTATTTTTATCAAATCCACTTTGATTTTTTCTTGGCCGCTATCTTGTCCACCGCCACCAATAATAATGTCGACATTTTCTGGAAATATGTCACCCTGATTATATTCAATTACTTGAGGTTGGTAGCCATACCATTCAAGTCTTCGCTGCAAACAAAGAACGTTGCCTCTGTCTCCATAAATATTCATATCATTAGAGTACAAGTTTAAAATTGTGATGATTTTATCATTCATCCCGTTAGAACCCCTTTTCTAATAACAATGTCTGAAGTTCTGAGAGTATGGCTTTTCAATATAGCAGTTCTAACGGGACTCATTTTATAACCTCGACATCGGTAATTTTAGCTAAGTTTTTACGGATAATAATCATAGCTGTGTAGGTACAGTATATTCGCATTGGTTGATGCCTTGTGCTAGAAATAAATTTTTTAAGTGCAGTTTTAATATTTATATCAATATTTTTTATTTGTACTTCATCATATTGCAGTCGCAGGGCCATATCATAGGCACGAATTCCAGATATTTGATCTACGCCTTTTTCGTTTAGACTAGTAAAATCAACGTCCCATAGCCAAGACATGTCGCGTCCATCAGCATAGTTGTCATTTATGGTTATCATTGTTGCGTAATCTGATGGATCAAATGATTTTAAGCCAAGTTGAAAACCAGATGGATTCTTGACTAGTACTAACTCAAGTTGTCTTCCGTTCACATTAAGCGTTTCGCCTCGACCAAAAGCTGGTGTAACTTTTGACAGTGCATCAATAAGTTTTGATTGGTCAATCTTTTTTCCGATAATTGCCCTTACCAGCGATAATGCAGCTGCCGCATTATAAACATTGTATATGCCGTTCAGGTTAATTTTAATTGTAATTTCATTATCATCAATAAGAAATGTTGCTGAATCATCAGAAAATTTTGATAATACTACGTCAGCTTTTTTATGTGTTTTTATGGTTGATAAATGATTATGCAAATTATCATCGCTTGGGAAAAGTGTTAGCAGACTATCATCAAGTCCAAAAAAACGAACTTTTTTGTCAATTAATGATTTCGCTATGCTGGCAATTCTTTTATCCTCGCGATTTAAAATAACAGTGTCGATAGTGGCGTCCGCAACGTGACGGAGCATATTAGTGGTATTATCGATTTCACCAAATCTGTCTAATTGGTCGCGCATGACATTCAAGATTAGGCTATATCGAGGCGGTATTTTATCAACGAAATGCACCGCATGTGCTTCGTCAAGTTCAAGCACTGCGATATCAGCATGCAGATTTCCTTTCATATCAACATCACCCAGTAAAGCTGCGGCTACGCCACGTGTGAAATTGCTGCCAGTTTTATTAGTGAATACCTTTAAACCTTGGCTCTCCAGTAATTCTACAACCATTTTTGTGGTAGTGGTTTTGCCATTTGTACCACTAATCACCACAACTCCAAGAGGTAATGTTGATAAAGTATGCTGAATAAAATCAGGATAAATATGCTCAACCACTAGCCCTGGCAAGGCAGAGCCACCACCGCGCAAGCCAGCAACTTTTTTAACTGTTTTACCTAAAATTGTAACAAGTGGTTTTGGCATATGGTCTATTATAACTTAAGCAGTTATAATAGTGATATGTTTTTAGTGGGTATACTGTCATGGTGGTATGGTAACGGTTGGTTTGCACGTATTCAAATATTAAAACGCCAATTATCATTTTCGGCTGACTTCTTTTCGATTGGATTATTATTTTCAACAATTTTTGCCCCTTACAGGCAAATTTCTGCTGGTGAAGTGACCGGCTCATTCAGAGATCAGTTGCAAGCGTTTATTGATAGGACAATATCACGATTTGTTGGTGCTTTTGTTCGAATTTTTATGATTATTGTTGGTTTAATTGCAATGCTACTTCAGGTTATTTTCGGAATAGTCGTCATCATTATTTGGCCAATATTTCCAATATTTTTTGTGATCGGCTTAATTTTAATGGTGATTGGTTGGGTACCACAGTGGACAATATAAAATTTAATTATACGAGTGTGCGCAGTGAAAAGGCTCGAATTAGTGTAAAGTTGAATAAAAATCGAGTGATGATTTTGACTATTTTAGTATTTGTATTACTAATTATTGGTATTTGTCTGATTATCTTTAAGTCATCAATTGGCTGGTTGTTTATTGGGCTAGTTTCAATACCGGTGATGATTGTGCAATGGTACAAAGGCGAATTACGTCATATCCCAGCTATCGATAAACCAAAAACAATTGATGATGTTTTGTCGGGTGAAGTTCTTGGAAAATTGTCAAAACAACCAACGCCAAACGAAGTTGCTGTTATTATCAGTCAGTGCCTTGGTGGATATTTCTATTCGAATCGATTTGGTATCAGTCAAATGTTTTTGCAAGATATGATTTCCGTTAGCGGTGTTGATATGCAAACTGTCTGGAAAAATGCCTGGAAGTTAAAAGAAACAACAAATAGCCGGAATATTTCAGCTGCAATATTAGTTGTTGCAATTATTTGTTCAAATTCGAACTATCAGACATTGTTAAGCCATTTGCAACTTGAACTAGATGATTTGATTAACGGAATACAGTGGTATGATCATTTGCGTGAATTAACCGAAAGACATCGTTTACCAAGACGAACTGGGGGAGTTGCAAGGGACTGGTCATTTGGTTGGACTCCTATGCTGAATCGTTTTGGCCAACGAATGGGTGATTCTGGCGAATCGATGTTCCAACTGGTTGCTCACGAAGAAGCTTTGAATCAACTGGTGAAAGTATTTAGTAAAAATGGACGCCAAAATGTGGCATTGGTAGGTCAATCAGGAGTTGGTAAAACTGAAGTTGTTAATGCTTTTGCAGCCAGGTTAATGGACGCAAACTTTAAAATGCCAAAAAATCTGAGGTTTAGGCAAGTTTATAATCTTGATGCGGCTTCACTTATTGCGGCTGCGCCAGATAGAGGGGGCTTAGAAGAATTAATCCCAAGAGTTCTTAGTGAAGCTTATGATTCTAAGAATATAATTATTTGTTTGGATAATGCGGAGCTATTTTTCGAAGAGGGAGTTGGATCAGTTGATATTACAAATGTTTTGATGCCAATTATTAAAGCGGGAGGTCTGCGTTTGATATTTACCGTTGATGAACAGCGATTTTTACAAATTGGTAAGCGTAACCCCGAACTGGTTAACTCATTAAATCGAATAGCAGTTTCTCCGACCAATCAGGAACAAACGATCGCTATTATGCAGGATCAATCTATTTTGATTGAGTTTAGAAATGATGTGACATTTATGTACCAATCCTTGACAGAGGCATACAGACTGGGAGATCGATATGTACATGACCTTTCTATGCCTGGCAAGGCAATAAAATTGCTTGAATCATCCGCCAATTACAGCATAAGCGGTCTAGTATCGGCCGAATCAGTCCGCACCGCAATAGAAAAAACATTAGACATTAAGGTCGGCGTGGCAACTGACGATGACGAACGCGAAAAACTGCTGAATTTGGAAGAATTAATTCATGGAAGAATGATTAACCAGGTTAAGGCAGTAAATGTCGTCAGTGACGCCCTGAGGCGCGCTAGGGCTGGTGTTCGCAACCTAAACCGTCCTATCGGTACATTCTTATTTATGGGTCCAACTGGAGTTGGTAAAACGGAGCTTGCTAAATCTTTGGCGGAAATATATTTCGGTGGTGAGGATCGGATAATACGTCTGGATATGAATGAATATGTCAGTAGTGATGACGTTCAGCGATTAATTGCTGACGGTGCGGATAATGCCAACAGTTTGACGGCGCTGGTTATGAAACAACCATTTAGTGTAATTTTGTTAGATGAAATTGAAAAAGCACACGATAATGTTATGTCGACACTACTCCAGATGCTTGATGAAGGTATTTTGAGGGATATCAAAAATCGTGAAGTCAGTTTTCGGGATGCAATTATTGTTGCAACTAGTAACGCCGGCGCCGACAGGATTCGTGAATACATTGATAGGGGATACGATATCGAACAGTTTCAGGAGAAGTTTGTCAATGAATTGATCAGCAGCAATCAATTTAAGCCCGAATTTTTGAACCGTTTTGATGAAATTGTCATGTTTAGGCCACTGAATAAACCAGAACTTCTGCAAGTAGTCGACTTAATGATTAAAAGTGTAAATAAAACGCTGTCATTACAAAAAGTAAGTGTGACTGTTGCCGATGATGCCAAAGAATTTCTGGTGGAGGCAGGTTATGATCCACGATTAGGGGCAAGGCCAATGCGTCGAGTCGTTCAGCGAGCAGTCGAAAATATCGTTGCAAAACAAATGTTGTCGGGTTCAGTTGATCCAGGCAGTGTCATTCAAATATCGCTTGACGAGGTCAAACATATAATTGATTCTAAATTGAAAGCAGATAAAATTGTCGAGGATGAAAAAGAAGCCTAGGGCCTAAGTGTTCCGAAAAATACTTGCCATGCCAGCAGCGACTTCGCAACTAAACTGAGAATAATATAGGCTCGTTCACCGTAAAGGTAATCCTTCCATGGACCAATCTTTTTGTATTGTAATACCATATTTAATCCAAAAATACTAAAGAATATAAAGATTGATACGAATATCCAGTATACAAAGTTTGGTGCGGCGCTACCATTGTCTGCACCCAGCCACATATAAAAGGCAACAACCAGCCAGGGGATTATCCCTGCAAAACAGCCAACCCAATAACTTAGCCAGTTGGTCTTTTCGGTTGTTTGGTTATGGACTTCCATGACCAGTCCCATCAAGTTCATAATCGCTGTAAGTGAGAAAATCATTATCAAACTGGACAGATCATAGATTCCTACCAAAAGTGAAATCGCGACCATCATAATACTGGCAGATATCGAATATTCAACCCAACGTGCTTTGTTAATGCCAACCACCAAATTTTTGTTATAATTTTTGTTGTAAACGGTTGCAATTATAAAGTGGGCGGCTGATGACAGGAAAAAGAAAATTACAATTAATGTCGGTAACGACAAGTCAAACAGGAATTTGCTGGTCGGTTCCAGATGCAAAGTTGCTGAATTAAATTTTAGATATGTGCCACTAATTGGCAGAGTGAACGCTTTACTTAGGATTAATACTGCAATCCCCTGGGCTAGATGCAGAAATCCCATTGTTAAGTTAAAATTTCGTAAACTTTGTTTTGTGATTTTTCTACTCATGCTTTTATTATACTACAAATTTTAAAAAAGCTACCTGTGTAGGAATGCTCAGCAGTTGTTTTTAATAATTTGCAAACCGATTTAATCCCGATGTCTAAGTTCGTCATAGTTTCTAACGAGTTGTCTCATTACTTCATCGCAAAGTTTGTGCTCATAAGGTTCTTAGAATTAATAATCCTACGAAGCCATTGCGAAGTAGGATGGTACCCTGGGTTGGAATTGAACCAACGACCTTAGGCTTAGAAGTCCTCTGCTCTATCCACTGAGCTACCAGGGCGTGATATGGATATTGTTTGATACATTTATTCTGGTAAAAAATTCTCAGTGGTTAGAGCTTGCTAATTATCTATCTTGCGCTTCGCTTGGCACTGAAATACCAGGACGTACCACTAGACATTATAACAAATATTTATAATACTGTCGGGTATTGTCCAATCATAATTTTGCAAGGTGTCACCTTGCAAAATTATGACCAACTACTATTTACTAAATTCTAATCCTTAAAATGGAGTATAATAAATGTATAAGGGGGATAAAATAATGACAGAAATAATTGATAACGGCCCAGAGCCAACAGTAGCAAATATTGAGACTGCTACAATTGAAAATACAAATTACCGAACTACTATGTGGACAGGTAAAAATTTGCAATTGACGTTGATGTCAATCGAGCCAGGACATGATATTGGACTAGAGGTTCATGACACTCATGATCAATTTTTGCGTATCGAACAAGGTCTAGCAACAGTTTCAATGGGTCCAAGCCAGAATCAGTTGAGAACATGGCAGGCAAGCGCCAGCGATGCAGTTTTTGTACCTGCTGGCATGTGGCATAACCTTGCATGTAATGACGGTGTGCCTTTGAAAGTGTATTCAATTTATGCGCCACCACAGCACGCACATGGAACAGTGCACGTGACCCAGGCAGAAGCCGAAGCAGCTGAACGCGCGCACCAATAGTAAATGTATCTGTTGAATCAATTACCATAAAATAATGGTACCTTTATGTATATGCTGATATAATGGTAATATGAGAATTGAAAAACAGCGAGCGGTTGAACTAAGGGGTAAAGGGATGTCTTATAGCCTTATCAGCGAGCAACTCGGTGTTAGCAAGAGCACTTTGAGCAATTGGCTTAAAGATTTGCCATATACTCCAAACGAGGTGGTTCTCTCTCGTATTCGACGTGGCCAAGGTACATATGGGTTACGTCGCAGACAAATTCGAATAGATGATATAGCTTTGCTTAAGGCCAAGGGCATTTCTGAAGTTGGTAAAGTATCAAAGCGAGACCTATGGATGATTGGGCTAGGTTTGTGGATTGGCGAGGGTTCAAAAACCATGGAGCAAATTCGCTTAGTTAATTCAGATCCGAGGGTTGTACGTCTTTTTATTAGATGGTTACGTGAAATTTGCGAACTTCAAGATGAAAACATTACAATTGCGATGCATTTATATCCAGATTCGGACGAACTTTCAAGTATGAAATACTGGATGAGCATCACTAAATTACCAAAGAGGCAGTTTAGAAAAACACAAATTGATAGACGCTTAGACAAAAAAAGGTTAAAGATAGGTAAGACGCCATACGGTACTCTCCATATTACAGTAGCAAGCAATCACAACCCAGACAAAGGTGTAAGACTTTACAGAAGAATGATGGGGTGGATATCAGGAGTAATTCAATAATAAACATTGGTGCGGGTGTGGAGAGTCGAACTCCAAGCACCTGATTGGAAGTCAGGTATATTAGCCGTTATACGACACCCGCGCATATCGTGATTATAGCATATTCTCATATCGCTCTCAATCTGTTACAATAACTGAGTCCAAGCACCATATTTGGCGAATGTAGCTCATCTGGTTAGAGCGTCGGGTTGTGGTTCCGAAGGTAGTGGGTTCGATCCCCATCATTCGCCCCAAATTAAAATGAAGGCATTTATGTCTTTATTTTAATTTGCGTTATAATATATGCATAAACGGAAATAATCATGGATTTAAATAAACATATATATAAAAACGACAACTTGAAACCTTTTCATAGTAACGGCTATGCCGAAGTAGCAAATAGTAATCATTTTGGTGCGTCTTCTAATACATCATTCGAACAGCGTAATAAAATTAACCAAAATCGTCAATCTGTTCCAGGTTATCGCAGTTCATCTATCGGTTCAGTTCCTGGTGGGCAAGTCAGAGAAAGCCCAACTTTGAATAATCGAGATATATCCACCAGAGCACTTTCTAGATCGCAGATGCAGCAACTGAAACAATCAAATATACTTTCTAGAACGCAACTTCAGCAAATACAGCGATCAGGAAATAATTTTATTGTTCCTACGCGCCAATTTCAAGAACCTGCGTCTCGAAGGTATAATCCATATCAGTAAATTAAACTAGGTTCTAAATTTCACGCAGTGTTTCGATATCCGCGCCCAGTGTGTTCAGACGATTGGCAAAATCTTCATAGCCTCGATTGATTGAATAAACATCGCGCAGGGTAGAATAACCCGGTGCAGCCAGCATAGCCAGCAAAATTACAGCTGATGGTCGTAGCGCTGGTGGAGATATAATATCGGCTGGTTTCCATTTAGTCGGTCCTGTAATATATACTCGATGTGGATCAACTAATTCAATCTTGGCGTTTAGTTTGGAAAGTTCAGTAAAATAGATTGCTCGGTTTTCATACAGCCAATCATGTACCAGGCTACGACCATTTGCCATAGTTGCAATTAGTCCCAAAAACGGTAGATTATCAATATTTACACCCGGAAAAGGCATACTGTGAAGTTTGTCTTTGGGTGCTTGTAATTTTGAATGGAGGATACGAACGTCGACCAATCGTGTTTCGCCATTGCGGGCTTTATATTCGTCACTTATTTCGCATTTCAACTTCATTCCATCCAAAATTGCAAGTTCAATCTCGATAAATTCAATTGGTGTTCGTTTTACAGTAATTTCAGAGTCGGTAACAATAGCGGCTGCGATAAAACTCATTGCTTCGATAGGATCTTCACTGATATAGTATTCAACATTTTTATTGATATTGCGAACGCCACGAATGTTAAGTGTAGTTGTACCAATTCCTTCAATTTCAACGCCAAGTTTTTTCAGGAAAAAGCAAATATCTTGAACCATATAATTTGGACTGGCGTTTCGGATAGTTATTTTTCCATCATATAATGCTGCCGCCATCAATACGTTCTCGGTCGCAGTATCACTTCGTTCAGCCAATAATATATTCTGAGTCACAGTCTTTTTTTGGACCGTAGCGTGGTAACATTCACTTGTAGTTTCAATGTTTAATCCAAATGGTGCTAATCCAGCTAAGTGTGGTTCAACCGTACGAGTGCCTAAATCACATCCACCAGCAAATGGAATATTAAAATCTTTGTATTGATTTAACAGAGGGCCCAGCAACATTATTACAGTCCGTGTACGCTTGGCAGCGTCGTTATTCATATCAGTTAGTTTCAATCGTGCAGGTGGGATAATTTCTAGGTCATTTTTATCGTTTAGCCAACGTATTTTTACACCAATACTTTGCAGGACTTCGATAATACGATAAACTTCTTCGATTCTGGCAACACGGCGTAATGTTGTTTTGCCATGATTCAGTAAACTTGCACACAATAATGCAACAGCCGCATTTTTACTAGTTTTTACTTCGATTTCACCTGATAATTTCTTGCCACCATTAACGCGAAAGTCTATTTTGCCAGTCTGATTCAAGCTGACCAAGCCACTGGAAAGAACATCACTAATACGGGCTAACATCTCAAGGCTGATATTTTGGCCGCCTTTTTCAATGCGGTTTATTGCACTTTGACTGGTTCCGAGGGCTTCTGACAGTTGAGTTTGTGTCAAGCCACGGGATTGTCTGGTCTCTTGAATGAGTTTACCAATTTTAGTCTTGTAGTCATCATTTGTCATTAAATATATATTATATCAATCATGATATATAGTCAATGCAAATTGGTAGGTGGTAGGTAGTAGGCAGTAGATGCTATAATCCTTATAGTAGTTTATAGGAGGAAGTGTTTTGATAGATAAAAAAATAGCCAATTTGATTGCAGGCGAAGAAACAAGGCAACGTGATGGCTTGGAATTGATCCCAAGTGAGAATTACGTTAGTCGTGATGTGCTAAATGCTCTAGGCAGCGTTTTCACTAATAAATATTCCGAAGGTTATCCAGGTAAACGTTATTATGGCGGACAGCAATATACCGACCAAGTTGAACAATTGGCGATTGACAGAGCCAAGAAACTGTTCAATGCTGATCATGCCAATGTCCAAACACATTCGGGCGCACCAGCCAACGAAGCAGTTTATACGGCTTGGCTAGATCCAGGCGACACAGTACTAGCGATGGACCTAAGTCACGGTGGGCATTTGACTCATGGTGCGCCTGTGACACGAAGTGCGCATTTCTATAACTTTATCAGGTATAAAATGAAAGACGTTTCAACTGGCGAGATTGACTACGATCATTTGCGAGAATTAGCGTTGGAACATAAACCCAAGATTATTTTGGCTGGTTTTAGTGCCTATCCGCGCGAACTTGATTACGCCAAGTTTGCGGCAATTGGCAACGAAGTTGGAGCTTTGCTGGTAGCAGATATGGCTCATGTGGCTGGTTTAATAGCTGGTGGCGTGGCAAAAAACCCATTTGATTATGGTTTTCATGTTATTACGACAACTACTCATAAAACACTGCGTGGACCACGTGGAGGAATGATACTATCTAGGGGTATTGTTGGTAACCCCTTGATTGCACCCGAAAAAACAATCGAAAACATTCCAACCTTGATTGATAGGGCAGTTTTTCCTGGTATGCAAGGTGGGCCTCATATGCATTCAATTGCCGCCAAAGCTGTCGCCCTACACGAAGCAATGCAACCAGAATTCAAACAGTATGCCCGGCAGATTATTGACAATACATCAGCC
>CAIPOF010000061.1 GCA_903866605.1 uncultured bacterium
TCATAACCTTTTGTAACACCAATAACAGCGTTATTAATTAAAGCGCGCTGTAAACCATGCTGGGCTTTGGCTATTCGTTCATCATCCTTGCGGGTAACGATCACCTGATTATCACTCATGGTTACAGTCACATCGCTCAGGTGTGGCACAGTAAGTTCCCCTTTGGGACCCTTTACCAAGACAACATCTGAGTCAACCGTGATTGTCACACCGGCAGGTACGTCTATTGGTAGTTTTCCGATTCGACTCATAATTTATTCCTTTTCTTTATCCTAATATATCTTTAATAATAATTCGCCACCAAGTTGTTGTTTGAACGCAATATGACCAGGCATGACGCCTTTACTGGTGCTGATTAGAACCATTCCACGACCATTTTTGAACCTTGGTATGTCTTTGGCACTAGAGTAAACACGTCGGCCAGGTTTAGAAAGTCTAGAAATTTCGGTAATATTTGCATTTTCACCTGGTTTATTGATTGTGATTACTAGAGTATCGCGAGGTTTAGTGGCTTCAATTTTGACTTCAGTCAAATAATTTGCTTTTTTAAGCTCTTTGGCAACAGTTACCTTTAATTTGCTTGAAGGTACACGAATTTCGTTCTTTCCGACCATAACTGCATTACGAATACGAGTTAGTAGGTCAGCGATTGGATCAGTTGTTTGTAATGACATATATTATTCCTTTCCTACCAACTACTCTTAGTTATTCCGGGTATTTCGCCTTTGCTGGCTTTTTCACGAAAATTAATACGATTTAAACCGAACCGACGCATATAAGCACGAGGTCTTCCATGCAGAACGTCACGATTTTTCCAACGGGTTGGAGAACTATTTGGAGGCAGCTTTGCTAGTCCCTCCTGGTCACCTAGCTCTTTGAACTCGGCTCGTTTATCGGCATATTTAAGAATCATTTTTTTACGTTTTTCATCTCTTGCGATAGCAGATTTCTTGGCCATTACTTTTTGCCTCCTTGTTTCTCAAAAGGGATACCAAATTTTTCAAGTAACGCCTTGCTGTTGATTGCATTACCACCGGAAATAACAAATGTAACTTGCAATCCGTGAATAATCTGTGTTTCTTCGAATGATAGCTCAGGAAAGATTGATTGATCGACAATCCCAAAGTTGAAGTTTCCAGATTTATCAAATGCCTTGACGCTGACACCGTGAAAATCACGAGTTCGTGGCAATGAAACATTCACAAAACGATCCATAAATTCGTACATGCGTGAACCTCGCAAAACGACGCTAAGACCGACACGATTTAATCCAGCCCGAATTTTGAAACTTGCGATTGATTTTTTTGCCATACGATCAACAGGATGTTGGCCAGTAATTTTTGTTAATGTGTTTCGAACAACTTCGTAGTAGTGTTTGTCATCTTTGTTTTTACCAATTCCTACGCTGACTACAATCTTTTCAAGTTTTGGCACTTGATGTATATTTGCTAATTTTAGTTCGGCTTGTAGTTCCTTGACATAAGTTTCCTTATACAAGGCTTTCAGGCGAGGAGTCGATGCAATCCGCCGTACGGCGGAGGATGTTGTTTTATCCATTACTTGATCTCCTTATCTTTATATTGACGAGCAACTCGTACTTTGGTGCCATCATCTTTTTTAATTATTCCTACACGACTAGTTTTACTAGTTTTTTCATCAATAACTAGGGCAACTTTGTGAATTGGTGTTGGAACATGTATATCTTTATGCCCACCACGTGGATTTTGTTGCGACGGTTTAACTTTACGATGGATATTACCTATTCCTTCAACCAAAACTGAATTCTTTTTTGCCAGCACAGCCAAAACCTTACCAGTCGTACCTTTATTTGCACCACTAATAATTTTTACTGTGTCACCTTTGATGATTCTTTTATTTGTTGCCATATTATAGTACCTCCGGTGCAAGACTTATAATCTTGGTATAACCAAGATCGCGAAGCTCTCGCGGGACAGGACCAAAAACACGAGTACCTTTGGGGGCTTTATCGTCACCAATAATCACGGCTGCATTATCGTCAAAAGCAATCGTCGATCCGTCTTTTCGCTGAATTTGATCGCGTGTGCGGACAATGACAGCCTTTACGACCGATTTACGTTTTACAATACCAATTGCTGTTGCTTGCTTTACGGTGGCAACAATAACATCACCGACACGAGCATATCGTCGTTTGGTACCGCCTAGGACTCGGATACACAAAATCTCTTTGGCTCCAGAGTTGTCGGCTACTTTTAATCGAGTTTCTTGTTGAATCATATTATTTATCCTCTTTTTCAGTCAAGACTTTATCATGAGGCTTAGTTGAACGTGGTTTCTTTGATAATTTAGGAGATTCAATAACTTCGGACTTTTTTTCGTTTAATTTTGGCAACTGAATATCAATTGCTTCATCTTTAAGTTGGATGGAACCATGCGATTTTTCTAAAACAGAATCTAATATGAATGATTTTCGCTTTGAAAAAGGACGAGTTTCAGAAATTGTGACTTTGTCACCTTTTTTTGCAATGTTTTTCTCATCATGGGCTGCATATTTTCGATTTACAGAATATTGTTTTCCATAAATAGGATGAGTCTGACGACTAGTAACAGTGACGGTGATTGTTTTATCCGCCATATCCGAGGTAACGATACCTGTCAATGTCTTGGCCATATTAGTTATTCTCCTTTTGCTTTGCAATTTGTGCTGCCCGAATGGCAGTGTGAAGCCTAGCTATATCCTTACGTGTAACTGTGATAACACGAGGGTTAGTCAGTTCACCAAGCTTGTGTCCGCGTTTTAATTCAATTAATTCATCTTGTTTCGCGACAAGATCTGAGCTTAGTTGATCTATGGTCTTTAATTCAACAGCATTTTTAGTCGTTTTGACAGATTTTTTAATAATAGCCATTAGATTTGCTCCTTTACGATGAACTTGGTTTTGACAGGCAGTTTATGAGAGGCCAGTCGCATTGCTTCGCGAGCAATTGGCTCTTCTACACCTTTCATTTCAAATAAAACAGTTCCGGCCTTGACTTTTGCTACAAAAAACTCGGGGTTACCCTTGCCACTCCCCATTTTCACATCAAGTGGTTTACGGGTAACTGGAGTATGTGGAAATATTCGAATCCAAATTTTGCCACCACGCGCGATATGACGTGTCATTGCTTGACGAGCAGCTTCAATTTGACGACTTGTAATCCGTTCATTGGATTGAGATTGAAGGCCAAAATCACCAAATGCAACGTATTGACCTCTGGTTGCAACTCCGTTATTTTTTCCCTTACGAACTTTTCGATGCTTGGTTTTTTTAGGTAATAACATATCGGTTAAATCCTTTCACCCTTATGGATCCAGACTTTAACACCTATGATTCCAACTGGGGTTTTTGCACGAGCACCATAATAATCTATATCGGCACGTAACGTATGAAGTGGTACACATCCTTCAATCATTTTTTCTGTTCGAGCCATCTCGGCATTGTTCAAGCGTCCTGAAACTTGGATACGTATGCCTTTTGCACCCGCTGACATCGTATTTTGGGCTGTCATTTTTATAACTCGTCGGAAATTTGCACGACGCTCTAGTTGTCTGGCTATATTTTCAGCAACAAGTTTGGCTGCTAGCTCTGGTCTTTTGACTTCTTCGATGTTCAAGCGTGCCGGCAAGCTGGTAATTTTTTCAATCAAAGTTTTAAGCTCTGTAACACCAGCTCCACCACGACCTATGACAACACCAGCCTTGGCGGTGTGGATGGTAATCGTTATCAAATTAGCTGATCGTTCAATTTCTATTTGAGAAATAGTTGGACGACTTTCAAAGCGTTTTTCGATAAGTTCACGTATTTGTATATCTTCGAATAGCCACTTCGCAAAATCTTTTTTGCCTGCAAACCAGCGAGAACTCCAATTTTTGTGAACTTGAAGTCGGAAACTGATTGGGTTTACTTTATTCCCCATTACTTTTTCTCCTTTGTTACACTAGCTTTTGAGTCACTGGTCCGCTGTACAGCGGATTTCTTTGGTTTAATGTCACCGGTAAGTTCAACAAGAATATTCGCTGTTTTCTTTTGGAAAGGTAGCATGCGACCACGTGCGGCTGGATTATATCGTTTTAACCTGGTACCTGACGTAACAGATAAAGTTGAAATCATTAATGTTTTGCCGTCTAGGCCATGATTATTAATTGCATTAGCCTTGGCGCTATCAATTGCCTTTATGACCGACAATGCAGCTCGTTTCGGTGTGTGAGATAAAATAACAATAGCATCAGCCACTGTACGATTTCTAACCAAACTAGCAACTAATGCTACCTTGCGAGGCGCCTGATTTATCCCTTCGGCATAGGCACGTACTTTGAATGTTTCAGCCATTATTTTCTATCCTTTCCGCCATGTTTGCGGAATTTACGAGTTGGGCTGAACTCACCAAGTTTGTGTCCAACCATATTTTCTGTAATTAACACTGGGATATGCATTTTTCCATTATGAACGGCGATTGTACGCCCAACCATTTCTGGACTGATCGTGCTAGCACGAGCCCATGTTTTGATTATTGTACGGTCATCAATACCAAGTGCTTCAACCTTCTTGGCAAGCTTGTAGTCAACAAATGGTCCCTTTTTTAGTGAACGACTCATATTTTACTTCTTCCTCTTCGCATCATGGCGACTCTTTACTATCAAATTACTTACGTCTTTACGACGTCTAGTCCGGTACCCTAATGTCAATTGACCCCATGGTGTTTGAGGTGGTTTCCCCGTGCCGTGACGACCGCCATCACCACCACCATGTGGATGATCTGCAGCATTCATAACGACTCCACGAACTCCTGGTCGAATACCTTTGCGGCGATTTCGTCCAGCTGATCCAATCTTGATATTCTGATGCTGGATATTTCCAACAACTCCAATTACTGCGGTTGCTTCCTGACGAAAACGTCGAACTTCTCCTGATGGCATCCGTATCTGAGCATAATCACCTTCTTTTGCCATAAGCTGAGCTTTGGTGCCAGCAGATCGAACCATCTGAGCACCTTTACCTGGATAAATTTCAATTGCATAAATTTGAGTGCCAATTGGTATTAACGATAGAGGCAATCGGTTGCTTGACTCAATTGGAGCGTCTGATCCGCTGGATATAACTTTGCCCTTTTGCATTGATGTGTCGGCAAGAATGTAGTGATATAAGTTATATTGATCTTTGATCCTTGCTACTCGAGCACTACGATTTGGATCGTATTCTATTTCTTCAACTATGGCCTTTAGGCCTGCAGCCAAATTGTGATTGACTAGTCTGTAATGACGTTTTACACCACCTCCGCGATGACGCACAGTGATTCTACCGGTATTATTGCGACCAGCATTTTGTTTCTTACTTTTGACTAAACTCTTCAATGGTTTTTTAGTTGTAATTTCACTAAGGTCTTGGCTAGTCATTCCACGACGAGCTGGAGTAGTTGGGTTATATTGTTTAATTCCCATTATTTCTTCTCCTTTTTCTTGGTCTTGGTATCAGATTCATTATCAGTAGCTTCATCAAAGACTTTTATGCTATGACCTTCAGCCAGAGTTATATATGCTTTTTTAAGATCTTTTCGATATGCGACACCAGGCTGAACTCGCTTCCCTTTAGAAGCGCGAACGGCTTTGCCTTTTTGGATTAAGGTCTTGATATTTACAACTTCTACTTCAAACTGAGATTCAACAGCAGTAATAATTTGAGATTTGTTTGCACTAACTGGAGCATCAAATACATAGACATTATTTTTTGCTTGTCCGTAGGCTTTTTCGGTTGCTCGTGGGAATATACTAATAGTTTTCATATTATTTATCCTCCTTTACCAAAGTCTTTGAGGACCTGGCGCCTCCTAACCATGATTTGACAACATCAATTGATTTGGCTGAAAAAACAATTTTATCGGCATTTAGGATATGATAAACACTCAGGTAATTTGCTCTAATCAGTAA
>CAIPOF010000062.1 GCA_903866605.1 uncultured bacterium
CAATATTACCGCCATCAGTGACGGATAGCCAGCCACTGGGTCACTGAAAATAATGGTTTTTATAATGAGAACCAATATAAATATAAATGCCACAAACGAAACAATGAATCCTAAAATTGACGAAATACGCAGTGGGGCAGTAGTAAATGATGTGATTCCATCAATTGCAAAATTGAAAAGTTTCGAATAATTCCATTTGGTTTCACCAGCCGCTCGGGGGTCACGATCATAGGTTATCTCTTTTTTATTAAATCCAATCCAACTAAACATGCCTTTGGTATAGCGCTGTGACTCGCGAATTTCTTTTAAGGCTTCGACACATTTTTTGTCCAGCAGGCGAAAGTCACCGGTGTCGATTTGAATTGGAATATGAGTTGTTTTTTGCAAAATCTTGTAAAACCAACTTGAACTGACTTTTTTCAGCCAACTCTCGCCTTCACGGCTGTTACGTTTTGCATAAACATCATCAAAACCGGCTTCCCAGAACTTCAGCATCTTGGGGATTAGTTCGGGTGGATCCTGTAGGTCTGCATCAATAATTACTGTTGCATCACCTGTGACGTGGTCTAAACCGGCAATCATGGCGATCTCTTTGCCAAAGTTACGTGACAAATTAACATAAGCCACGCGACTATCTGATTTGGCATAACTTTTTATAATTTCTAATGTATTATCGCGACTGCCATCGTTAACGAACAGAAATTCAAAATCATATGATTTATTATCGTTGGCTAATTTACCAATGCGTTGATAAAGGTGCTCTAAAACCTCTTGTTCATTGTAGGCGGGGATTAGTATACTGATTTTTTTCATCCCGTTAGAGTCCCCCAATTAGTTTTGTCTTACACATAATTATATATTTATTAATGATTCCTGTCGTATACCAATGCAATCTAGAAGGACTCTAACGGGATTCATTAGTACTAGTATAACATCTACCATTTCTCATTGACATCACCCCTATTTTAAGATAGAATTAGAATATCACCATGACCGAGCTAAGCAACCTAAGGTTTCGACCGACCGTTGATCTCGGTCTTTTTTGTTGGTTTATATTTTTTCTTTCGCTCTAAAGTTTCACGAAGTAAGTCTATACGAACAATATAGTGATTATAACGTCGCAATAAACTTGAAAAATGCTTATTTGGAGGCATGACATTTAAAAGTTTGTCTTTTCTATCTAAAAACTCAACTAAACAAGTAAAATCACCGTCACCACTGACAATAATCGCTTTATCATAATTTATATATTGGATAGCCGCTGAATGTAAAACTAATTCGGCATCAACGTTGCCCTTAACGACACCAGTTGCTAACTCAACAGTCGGTTTAAATATCAATATATAACCTGCCTCTTGAAGTGACAGATAAAACCCTTCGTTACCAGCTAGTTGTCCAATAAATAGGTAAGCCTTTTGCACGTTGTATTTATTTTTCAAATAGAGCCGAAATTTCCTATAATCCAACAACCAACCAAGTGAGCGAACGCCCAGATTGAGGTTTTGACTATCTATAAAAGCATAATTTGGTTTTGATTTAATAAGTTTATTATAAGCTATAACACAGCAATTTGCTATTATAGGAAATTACTACCTACTACCTACCATCTACAATCTACTACCTACTAGTATTTATAATGATCGGATTTGAACGGGCCATTTACAGGGATGTTCAGATATTTGCTTTGTTCCTTGGTTAGTTTGGTTAGTTTTGCACCCAATTGGTCCAAATGCAACATCGCAACTTTTTCATCCAGATGTTTTGGCAACATAAACACGCCGACTTCATATTTTTTAGTAAATAATTCGATTTGTGCCAGAACTTGATTGGTAAACGAATTTGACATCACAAATGATGGGTGACCAGTCGCACAACCAAGGTTCACTAATCTGCCTTCGGCTAACAAAATTATTCTATGACCATCAGGGAAAGTGTACAAATCAACTTGTGGCTTGATAACCTCTTTTTTAATACCCTTAAACGCATTCAATTCGGCAACCTGTATTTCGATATCAAAATGCCCAATATTGCAGACAATCGCCGTATCTTTCATCTTTGTCATATGTTCGATTCTAATAATGTCCCGACAACCCGTAGTTGTTACAAAAATATCGCCTAGTTTCACAGCTTCTTCCATTGTGACGACTTGGTAGCCTTCCATCGATGCCTGCAAGGCACAAATTGGATCAATTTCGGTGATTAATATACGACATCCATAGGCCGCCAGTGATTTAGCGCTGCCTTTGCCGACATCGCCGTAACCCGCCACAACTGCAACTTTTCCAGCCAACATAATGTCTGTTGCTCGTTTTATACCATCGACTAATGACTCGCGACAACCGTACAAGTTATCGAATTTAGATTTAGTGACGCTGTCATTGACGTTTATCGCAGGAATCCGCAGTTCGCCTTTTTCAAACATTGTATACAGATGGTGCACGCCGGTTGTTGTTTCTTCGGATACGCCTTTGATATCTTTCAACAGTTCAGGATGTTTTTGATGGATTAATCCAGTTAAATCACCACCATCGTCTAACAGTATGTTTGGCCCCTTGCCACCAGCAAACTTCAATGTTTGTTCAGTGCACCACCAGTATTCTTCTTCGGTTTCGCCTTTCCAGGCAAAGACTGGCACGCCAAATTTTGCGATTGCGGCCGCCGCGTGGTCTTGGGTCGAGAATATATTGCATGACGCCCAACGGACTTCGGCACCTAGGGCGACTAATGTTTCAATTAGTACCGCAGTTTGTATTGTCATGTGCAATGATCCGGCGATTCGGGCACCTGTCAGTGGCTTGGATTTGCCGTATTCTGTTCGCAAGCTCATTAATCCTGGCATTTCTTTTTCAGCCAATGTAATCTCACGTCTGCCCCAGCCAGCTAGGGAGATATCACATATTTTATAATCTTCTTTTTTACTAATTTCTACCATATTGCTCCTTTTCTATATAATAATTTTTTCTTTAAAATTTTCTGCGTATCGTTTTTTAAACTCATCTTTGGTAAACGTAAATTCCTGAGTGCCGTGGTTCTCAACCGCATAAACAGATGAAACTGCACCTAATTTACCGCATATGTCTAAATCAAGCCCTCTGATATAGCCCATTAAAAAGCCGGCTCGATAGGCATCACCCGCACCGGTCGGATCAACCGCAACTGTTGGTTTGGCAATCGGCACTTTGATTTCACGTTTTACATTTTTGCCAGCAATATATGAACCATTTTTGCCTCTGGTAATGACAACAATCGGGATTCTTTTCAATATCTCATCTGTTGTTTGGCCGATTCTTTCGGCCAGCATCGTAAATTCATAATCGTTCAGGATTAACAGTTCAGCCACATCAATTGCATCAATTAAGTCTTTTTTAGGGACGGTGATAACTTGTTGTCCAATGTCATAAAACATCCTCAGCCCATATTTTTTGCACTCTGCAACTTGACGTCGCATTGCTGCAGGGTCGTGTGGTGACATTACGATAAATACATTTTCACCTCGCCATTTTTCAAGCGATAGATTATCACTATCCGACATCGCACCTGGGTAAAATCCACCGACTTGGTTGTGATCCGAATCGGTAAAGACGTTAAAACTGGCTGTTGGTATCTGACTGCGGTGGACGTGTTCGATATCTACACCAGATTTAGACAGTTTTGCCATATAATGTTCACCGTCAGGGCCAACCGAACCCAGCAAGATTGGTTTTTCTCCCAGAAGGGATAGGGTATAACATATATTTGCGCCAACACCACCATGTTTATCGACAATTTTGTCTAAAAACATACTGATTGACAGCATATGAATTTTTTCAGGTTTGATAATGTCCTGGTATCGTCCAGAGAAATTCATTATTCGATCGATTGCAATCGATCCACAAATTATTATTTTTGGTAAACTCACTTAACTAATAATAACACTTTGGATAATCTACCCACAACAAACAATAATTTCACAACTTTCCTCTCAAGAAGGATAATCCTAAAAAACCTAAAAGCTTCAAAGTGCAGCGCTTGGGGATAAGGCTACAATTAGTTGTAATATAAACTACGATAATTTATTTTTAATCTTAAGCGTTATTTTGGCATTTATTGTGGATAAGATGCTTATTCTTTTGACAAAATATTTGAAATGTGTTGTATTTTAGTATAAAAAGTGGTATTATAACTGGTACAGCGCCTTGATTTGGATTCGTTCCCGTCAAGGTTCTTTGTTTTTAAGGTATACTATAGTATATGAAAACAACAGTTTATATTGATGGTCAAAATTTTCTATACAAAGCCTCGGAAGTATTAATTTTATCCGGCCATATAAATAATAAACAAGAGCTGTTTAAACTTGATATTGCAGGAATTATTAAAAATATTATTAAATCTGAAGATTTACACATTCGCTTTTACGGTGCTCGTATTAGAGTTCGAAAAGATAAAGGCGAAGATATATACATGAAATCCCGTGCTTTTTCTGACAACTCAAGAAAGTTAAAAAATAATCTAAACAATCAAAATATTGAATATGTCGAGTCTGGCAAGCTTAAGTTAAGAGATAGTGACATATGTAAAAAATGTGGGGCACAGGATCTTCGTTTTCAAGAAAAAGGTGTTGATGTCGGCATGGCAGTTGATATGATTGTTGATTCATTCTCGGGGGATGATGGCCAAATCGTCCTAGTTAGTTCTGACACCGATCTGATTCCGGCAATAAAAAGCATAGTCAACAGAGGCACCGAAATTACATATCTTGGTTTTAGTGATAAGTTGACGAAAGGTATCGTTGCCGAGGCTTCGAAGACTGAGACGATTCGCGATGCCGAGATTATTGATGCATTTAACAGATTCAACCCGCAAACATTACTATTGGCAGATTCTTAAATACCTCCTACCTCTTCGACTCCGTCACAGACCGTGAGCCCTGTCGAACGGCTCAGGGCCTTCGGCATCTACTACCTACAACCTACTACTTAACCTACAAACTTCCGTAATTTACGTATTCCAGTTTGATCAGGTGGTAAATCGTTCCACATCAGATCTTTTATGTATTTTGTGGTGACACGTTTATTTTTTTGAATTATGCTACGCTCACCCAATTTTTTGAAAAATAATACAAAACCTTTACAGGCTCCTTTTATGGCAGGGCCACCGTTACCTTTGGCTATAGCATTAAAAAACATCAATATATATGCAATTTTAAAACGAATACCAACAGAGAATAACAGTCCACGAGGTACGTTTTTGATAAATAATAGTGGTAAGTTTTTGAATGTTTGATAAACGGCAAAACC
>CAIPOF010000063.1 GCA_903866605.1 uncultured bacterium
AATATCAGAATCCATAACCGCCTTGTTGGCCTTATTGCCGGTTGCCCGGCCCGCTTTATTCCCCAGATTATTAATAGCCGAACCGATACCACCCACACCATCCAATGATTTCTTTAATATAATTGGTACAAGAAATAATGGCAAAACGGCTACTGAGGCAGCTGCAATTTCGCCCAAGGTTGATCCGCCCATAACACTTTTGCTACTTAATATTCTGGATGCAAACCCTGATACGCCATAAACAAGTCCAACAATTGGGTACAGCATTAACAATCCAACAAACATCTTTTGCCAATTTTTATACCATTTTTCGGTATTTGGCAACAAAAAGGCCACAAATGCCAAAGGTGAAATGACTATCAACAGCACAATCAATGCCTGGCGGGCGACCAGAATGAATAATATCATAACCAGTGCAAAAACAGCCATAATTAGCAGAGGGATTAGAGCAGAAAGCGATGCCCAAATTGCAGCTCCTGCAACAGCAGTAGCTAATATTATACCTGCGATATCACCGTATGAATTGCCACCCCACCAACCTGTTACTCGCGCTGTTCCGGATGGTGGTCCTCCGCCGAGGTTAATAAACAAATTGCTAAAGGATTGCCCAATAATATTGGATAAATCGACCGCAATTTGGCATATAAAAAATGATACATTAACTAATATTGCGGCGATAATAATTCTAGGTAACAGTTTTTTGACACCGTAATTTGTAATACCAAAACCTGTTAGTTGAGAGAATATAATGACTAAAAAGGCAATCACAAAGGCCAGATTGGCAAAATTCCTCATGATAGCCCAGCCGTCGTAGGTCGAACTACTAGTATTAAATAATTCAGGTTTTACATCCAAAAAACTATTTTGCAAAAACTTAAATGAAGAATCGGCAATACCAGCCAAGAATCTTACGACTGGGCAGACTATCCAACCGACGCCGTTAATAGCGCAGGTAGTGGAATTTGGAGCAGGTGCGTTTGGATCGATGTTTGCTGGTAACAAATCTAACTTGTCTGCAGCTACTCTTATTGTAAGTATTGTAATCCCACCATTTATTCCAGCGTTATATTCTCCAGCGGTACATTTTTCTTGAGAACCCCCATAATCATTAAGACAAACGTTGTACGATGCTTCCTCAACATTATCAAATACAGCATGCAATGTAATGGTATTGTTTTCTACATCATCTGGAGCTTTTTTTACATCTGTAAGCTGAGTATCCACCACTTCATTGTTATCAGGATTATTAATGTCTACTTTGGTAAGTGTTATATTATAAGCGCCAAAATCAGTTTTCGTATTGTCGGCTGGCAAAGTAATTATAATTGTTGCATTGATTTTATGAACTGGTCCTGGCACAGCGCTGACATTATCTGGTGTGACCAACAACAGAGATGATATTGTGCCGGCCATTAACAAAAAAAGTGTCAAGAATAACAATCTCACAAAGTTTATTTTTTTATGAAACCACATGCAAAAATTATAGCATAAACACTAAAGTTGAGTAATATGTGTTAAATAGAAAAAATATGTTATTTTTAACACACATTTATTGTTAATGCTCTTGCGCATATTCAGATTTTATCGTATTTTATAAAGTAGGCATGAAAATAAAACAAACAGTATTAATATTGGCGTTATTAGTAGGAATGGTTAGTATAATCGTGGCGCCAACAGCATTTGCTGCTAAATGTGGTGGCGTAGATACCGCTCTTATTAGTTGTCCGGATCAAACAGGTATTGACTGGTGCGATTCAGCTAACGGGGGGAAGGTCGCAGCAGGTGCAGATGGTACCTGCCCCAAAGGATCAACCGTTCATGTAGAAACGCAAAACACTGGTATTTGGGGAGTACTTTTGATGGCGATTAACATTTTGACTGCAGGTGTTGGTGTAGCCGCGGTTGGTGGTATTATTTTTGGATCAATTCTTTACACTACGGCTAGCGGAAAACCTGAACAGGTCAAAAAAGCCAATGTTGTTATTGCTAACACGGTTTTAGGG
>CAIPOF010000064.1 GCA_903866605.1 uncultured bacterium
GGTGATATTGTGACAATGGGTTATGATAAGCTCGGTCAGCCTATAAATCTAAACATTCAAGACGCAAATGATTTATCCAGTACAACGAATTGGATTATTGGATGTCCAATCGAACATTTTGCAGTCGCTACTTCTGGGACTTTTAAGCGTATTGGTCAAGATAATAAAAAGGATTGGCATCATATAATAGACCCATTGACTCAAAAGCCCGCGGAGACAGACATACGCCTAGCAACAGTTTGCGCCGACACTGCCATAAAAGCAGATGTATTGGCATCTTGCGCGGTAATTTTGGGTTCAAAGGTTGCAATTAGATTCTTGAAGGCCCAAGGTGTCAAGTCAGCGATTTTACAATGTGTTGATGAAAATGGTGTCTTCTTTGAAAAAGTATTTGGTAAAAATATCAAAGAAAATAAATTATATAGTAATAGAGTCAGGACATTTCAGAATGCGTAAGATAGTATTTTATTCGTCAATTCTAACGCTTTGTATTACTATTGCAATAATAATATTTATGCCAAATTTCGTTCATGCGGCAACAAGTGCGGGAAATATTGTTGTTCAATCAATCCCAGGCCCTACCTTGGCGCAGCAAATTTTCCTGAAAGTTCAATCATCATGGCCATGGTATCTGGTTCGTGGATCAGGTATTATCGCAGCTCTTTCACTTTTAATATTGATGTTATCAGGTTTGGGCTCAGTTACAGGACAAACATTTAAATTTTTTGAACCAATAACTGCCTGGGCATCACACCGTGCGCTAGGTATAGTGTTTGCTATATCGATAATTTTACACATGTCGGGTTTATTATTTGATCATTTTGTATCTTTTAATATTTTTACGCTACTAGTGCCTTGGCTATCAAATTATAAGCCGATTACCATTTTTGGTCTGCATTTAGGATCTATATTTGTAGCCTTGGGAGTATTTGCCTTTTATATGGCATTAATAATTGTTATTTCATCACTGCTTTGGGTTGAGAAGAAACCGTATATAGGGAAATTGTTACACTTGTTGTCCTATCTTGTGCTGGTTTTCGTGTTTATTCATGCTTTATATCTGGGTACGGATCTGGCAAGTGGTCTTTTGCGCTATGTTTGGATTGCTATTGGTGTTGGTGGTCTTGGGTTGATAATATATCGTCTTTGGAGATCAAGGACAATATGAACAATGAACTGAATCATTCAAAAAACCCAATTAAACTCAGTTTTTTTTGGATTGTTGTTTATGCCATTATTGCCATGTCAATTTTAGTTGTTGTTAGTATGGTCGCAAATCAATACAGGACGCACACATTACCAACCGGTGATATCACATTGACCATTCCATATTCTAAATATGCGGTTGGTGAAACGATTAATTTTACAATAAAAAATAATTTTAACAGCTCTATCTATCTAATAAATAATTGTCCATCTGAGCCTCTGGGAGTATATAAATTAATAAACGGTGAGTGGATTCGACAGCATGATCAGGCCTCACGATATGATTGTCCAAATGAACAACGTCAAGTCACCGTTGGCCCGGGAGGTACGGTCGATGGGGATTTTGCACCGTGGACTAATTTGTTTAGTCAACCTGGCAAATATAGAATAGTAGCATTTGTAGAATATTATAATTCATTACCATACCAAGACTTAGAAGTTGTTAAGATGCCAGACTCTGCGTCTAACAGCCAGACCCAAGCAAATACAGCTTCAACTCCTATAACGACTAGCACCCAAAACACCAGTACTATTAACAATATTTCTAGTGCAAATACTAGTGTACGATCAGAAGACACTATTAAATCGAATAAGGAAGGGAATGACAATTAGGAATCCATCATTCGCATAATTTTTCTTTCTACTTATGCTATAATTTAACTATTATTACGAAAGGAAAACTATGGATTCAGAGTTTAACAAACCCGTAGAGACAAAACCAATCGAGGAACCTCATCAAGATGTGAAAAAAAATTCTATCACAGAGGTTGCTAAACCAAAGCCTAAAAACAAAAAAATATTAAAAATTTTGTTGATTATATTATTGGCACTTATATTTGCAGCTTTTGCTGCCGGCGCTACTTATTGGTGGTGCAACAAAAACTCCAACGAAGTACAGAATAGTCAGGCCAACGATATATCTAAATTGAAAGTTGAAAATACTGCCTTGAAAAAGCAACTAGCAGTTATTCAGGCAAAAAATACATTAGCTACTGACGATCAGACAACTTGCACAGCAAAAGCACCGACCGCACAGGTGATTGAAAGTATCAAGTCTTCAATAACTTCTGGAAATACGGCCGCACTAGAGGGGTACATGGCCCCAAGTGTTAACACAATTCTAGCAGCAAGCGAAGGAGTTGGTGCCATTACACCTGCAGCTTCAGTCGCAGCTATTTCGAATTTTATTTCGAGTGACATTAAGTCGTGGGATTATAATTTTTCGCTATCAGCAGCGACACTTAAAATCTATGGCAACGGCGAATATAAAGCCTACTTTCCAGCTATTGCTGTAGTCGGCAAGGCTTCGAATGGAAAAGTTATCGCATTTTCATTTGATTGTAACGGCAAAATTAGCACAGTATTTATGGCTGCTAGCGATTCTCTATTGCAGTAAATTTAATTGATACCGTGAAAATTTTTAAAAGTTAACTATTCGAATGTCTGTGGCAGTAATTGTTGTATTAGATTTGGTGCCAATAACCATAACGCTATCATTTTCAGATACTTTCTTGTCAGTTGTGTTATAGGTGGTATCCCCAGAGGTGTTAACTGTATATTTGACACCATTGCCAGCAATGACAAAATTATTGACACTGACTGAAGTCACAACTCCTGAAACGATAATATTATTTGTGCTATTAGAGCTGCTTGATTGAATGATTATATTTTGATTATGGCGAGGCATCATTCCTTGCTGGTCATAAGTTATCATTCCTCTTCGTTCTGATGTCAGCTCGGGGCGTAATAATCTTAGGCTTCCAAAGGCAGCAACTAATATTACAAGCACCAATATTATGCCTCCTGCTATGAAATACGGTTTATTGTTTTTTGATGAGCTAGTGGCAGATTTTGTAACTGACGTTTTCTCGGTCTTATCATTAGATGATTCTAAGACCTTTTCTTGTTTATCGACTATTGCATCTTCACTTTTTTGCATATAATTTTCTCCTTTTTATAAAAAAAGTATATACTAATTTGACTTAATAATTGCTTAATATTAAAACAAAAAATGGTTTATTCAGGACTAATTTAAATCTTGGATACTGACAAGACCGTCGTGTCGATGCCCACCGAAAATAATTGTTGGTATTTTAACAGTTTTGACTTCGTTATTAACAATATCTTGATTGTTTTTGATAATTTCTGAAACTTTTGGACTATTAGCGTCTTTGTCTATTTGAGCAATTTGTTCCGAGCTGTAGCCTATATCTTGCAACCAAGTGTGTATCAAATCTATTGTTTGATTTTGGTCCATCATAGTATTTATTTTAACTTGATATGGAGTGTTGTCACTATCTTTCCAGGTAAAAATACGCTCCAAAATTTGCCAATCAGCTGGTGTTTTTAAGCCACTTAGCGTATTTATCTTAATTGACTCCAGATAGCTTGTTACTACATATGAATTTTCGAACTTATATTTTCCAGTTATGCTAGGATTTTTGATTGGGTAGGCAATATATGCTAGGTTGTGTTTGTCTTCAAAACCGGCTGATTTTATGTTCCTAAAGAGATGGGCGCAGACTTGGCAACCGGGATCTATTATCTCAAGGGCAGTTGGTTTTGAGCTGTCAAATTTATAATAATAAGAAACATTTTCGGGTAAATATTTATTTGCGTCCCAAGACTGCAAACGAGTTGGGATATTGGCAAATGTATTGCCGAGCTGATTTGCTTGATTGATGAACCAGTCGAATGGTTTGCCCTCAGACGTTAGTTGCCAAAAACTTTTATCAACCGTGTTGATTGAACATGATTCAGAACTAAGGCTGCAAGATGAAGCATTTGAAGGACTACAAGTTCCCCAAACAAATAAATTTAATCCACTTTCTAAAACTACAAATATGCTCCATATCGTTAGAACTACAAACAAAAAAGCAGCAATTTCGATGCCAATATCGGCAGCTTTTACTAACCTAGGAGTTCTTTTGGCGACATGACTTAGCAGTTTATTTTTTGTTTCTTCCTTGAACGAAGTATCACAAGGTCGCAATGTGACTCGACGTAGCGTACAACTCCAAGCTTTTCCAGCCAGCTTCCGATATCTGGCGGAAAAGATGCTAATCACAGCAAGAACGATAAAAGCGGCAATACAAAACATATATTAAATCTTAACCTTTCGTTATTTTTCTCATTATGCCAATGACTTTTTCGACATCAGCTTCGGTTGTCTGAAGTCCAATTGAAAAACGAAGCAAAGGAGGGAATTTCTGTTTTTCAAGTAAAAAATAATGGCAGCAAAAATATCCACTTCGAACCATAATACCAGAAGCTGATAGAAAAGTTGCCAAGCGATGAGCGTCAACATTGTTTGAATATACACTGATCAAAGATGAAGCTTGGCTATTTATGATTTTCAAACCTTGGATATTTAATAATCCTTGATAAAGTATTTTAGAAATTTTTTCTATGTGCTGTGATGATGATAGGCCACCTGGCCTGACATTTTTAAGCCATAAAATAGCGTTTTTTAAACTAATAATCTCACTGTAGGCCTGCAATCCTGGTTCTAACCAACTGTTCATATCGTCCGTCAATAACGTATAGCCTTGCTCGTTGACTATTGAAACCATTCCACCACCGACTACACCAATGGCCAAAGTTTTCAACAGATCTTTTCTGATAACAATTACACCTAGACTACCGGCATACATTTTGTGGGCCGAAAAGCAAATTGCATCGGCTTGACAGCCAATCAAAAGTTCATGATAATGAGCCATCGTCTGAGCGGCATCAATTATCACGATTCCACCTGATTTATGAGTATCACTAATTAATTGTTTTATGTTAGTTAACAAACGACCGTCAATATTTGAAGTAGTGTTTACCACTACAACTGATTTCTCTAGATCGGCTAAAGCATAAATTAAACTGCCATCATCTGCCCGAGCCAAAACCTTTCGTGGAATTTTAAATCTTTGAGCAAGGCTAATCGTTGGTAAAAATACAGAGTTATGTTCGATTTCACTAGTCACAACTTGATGGTAGGCTCCTGATGGCAATTGACCAAGGATAAGATTAATGCCATAAGTCGTATTTAGTGTAAAAGTACAAATATAATCCCTTTTTGACAGGCCTAAATAGTCAATTACCAGTTGACGAGTTTCTTCGACTTCTGAATCAACCTGTTGTCCCCATTTGTATTTGACTCGGCCACCACAAGCGTTATATGACTGGTAATATCGGTCCATAGCGTCAATTACTGGTTGTGGTCGAGGGCTTTGACAGGCGTTGTCCATATAAATGTCGTCATTTTTTAGAAAACCGAATTCCGGCAATCTGTCAATATTTGTACTGGAACTATCTGTTTTTTTTCTAAACACTAATCACCCCTATTATTATTCGATTACGAATTTTTCATATTCTATTATACCAATAAAATGGTCAGAATCTCTATTTATTAGAATCTAAGTTAAGGCAAATGTCATATAATTTCTTGGCTGATTGCTTCCAAGAGAACTTTTCGGCTTGTTTGTGACCTTTTTCGACCAAACTGTTTTGGAACTTGATATCATTAAGTTTCAGCACTTGATTGGCAAATTCATTTGGTGAATTGTAGTCGAAAAACAAGGCGCCATCGCCCGCAACTTCATGAAAAATAGTCATATCGCTACAAACGACCGGTGTGCCAATCATCTGGGCTTCAATTATCGGCAATCCGAAACCCTCTTCTTTGGAAGCCGAAGCCATGCAAAAGGCTGATTGTAATAATTTGATATATTCGTCATCGCTAACACCGTTGTGGAAAACAATCTTGACGCCAGGTTTTATCAATTTACTTAGTTCAGCCTTGCGATCATCGCTGATCCGACTGAGTAAATGCAGGCTAAAATCTGGCGGTAAATCTGCCATTCCTTTGATCAAAACTTCAGTATTTTTATATGGCATAAATGAGCCCATGTACAAGATATTTTTGGTTTTTTCATGGCTACGATGCAATTGAGATTTTTCAAGACTTGGCGCGTTATATATTACGACGATTTCGCGGTCGGTTAAATTCAATTTTTGGATATTTGCCTTGGAGTAATTACTGACGGTGGCAACTTTATCAGCATTATTCAACAGTATTCTCTGTGGCCATTTTGCCATGTGGAATAGTCGCCAGGCAATCCTTTGGGATAGTGGCATATTTGTTGGCGCCTGGGGATGAAGATAATAGATTGTGTCGTGAAGAGTAACGATTAATTTATATTTGCGACCCCAAGTTCCGATAATCTGGAATGGACTGATAACTGCGTCGGCCCCTAATTTATTAAGCTTGTAGGCAATAAATAGTTCCTTGATCGATAAAGGGTCGTTAACAAGTAAATAGGGAATGTCATCCGGCAGCATCCTTAATTGTCTTTTATCTTTAATTAGTAATGTGATTGGTATGTTATTTCCTTTGAATCCTTGGATTATACCAGCGCCGTAACGGCTGATTCCATCATGAAAATCAATTCTGGTCCATCTGGCATCGTAATATATATTCATAAGAGTAATTGTATCATGAGCAATTAATTTGTGTTAATCTATGTATTGTAATGTATGCTTTATTAATTCGAATCGCAGCCGATTATGCCATGATACCGATTGTTCTAATCGGGGCTTACGCTTTGATATTCAAAATCCCCAAAGGCCATCGCCTAAAATCCTATTCCACAATCTTGGTCGCTGGCTTAACGGCCTATCTTTTCGCAAAACTAGTCGGTTCAGTCTTTCAACCAGATAGTCTGCGACCATTCGAACTTTTAGGAAAGTCAGCCGGTGCGTCGTATTTAAATAACGCCGGATTCCCATCAGACCACATACTTTTTGCGAGTGTTTTAACATGTGCTGTCTGGTTTGAGACTAAACAAAAAACAATTACCTGGATTATGATTATTCTCACTATTATTGTCGGAGTTGGTCGGGTGTTAGCACTTGTTCATACGCCGATTGACGTAATCGGTGGAGTTATATTTGCTCTGTTTGGATCACTTTGGTATCTTAACTGTAAAGATAAAAAATAAAAATTTAACTTTAGTTTTGCCATTCATGCAATAAAAATGTATAATAAAAATAATTATACGGAGATATGCAGTGGCGAATATTATTGATAGTAGTGTAAATTCAATTTCAGCTAGCAAAGCGTATTCCATCTGGAGAATCGTTTTTATTGGTATTATTCTAGGCTTTGTATATTGGGCCTTAACATGGTTCATTTTGCGTTACAATGGTTCGATAAATATTGCCAGCAATATAGCCACGATTTTGGTAGCGACGTTAGGTATATTAATTATGTTGTATCTTCATATGGCGCGACCACTGATGGTGGCAGTTGCAGGTGCCGCTTCGCTATGGGGATTGGCACAGTATACTAATGGACTTAGCTGGCTTGAGGTATTCGTCTGGAACGTATTATTGTACTGTCTGGCATATAGTCTGTTTTTATGGATAACTCGATATAAAAAAACGACTCCGGTTCTGATTGTAATTGTAGCAATCATTATTATTGTTCGAATAGCTATAACTCTGTAGTGCTATAATACAAAGCATGGATCAATTAATTTTATTTGTTGTTTTGGGAGTGGTTATTATTGGCTTTTTAGCGGTCATTTATATATTGAACCAACGGTTACGTGATATAAAAAATTCAAGTGCAGTTGAACTGTTAAAAGGTGATGTGACTGAATTATCCAGGGGAATAAATAATTTGCAGCAAGCTGTCGGGGATAAGCTTGAACGAAATAATACAACTATGCAGACATCTATGCAAAAACAATTGAGCGAGAGTGCAAAATTAGTGACAGATGTTACCCAAAGGCTAGCAAAACTCGACGAAACAAATCGACGGGTTGTTGATGTTGCCGATGAACTAAAAACTTTGCAAAACGTATTACAAAACCCTAAACAAAGGGGTGTTTTTGGTGAATATTATTTGGAATCAGTTTTAGATAATATTTTACCGTCAAAAAACTATCAAATGCAGTATAAATTTCGCGATGGTGAGATAGTTGATGCGGTTGTTTTTCTAGATAGGGGACAAATTTTACCAATTGATAGCAAATTTAGTCTAGAAAATTATAATCGTATGGTTAGTGAAGACAAAAAACCTGAACGAGAAAAATTATTGGCGCGTGTTCGGACTGATTTAAAAAATCGAATTGATGAAACTAGTAAATATATTCGTCCCAGCGAAAAAACTATGGACTTTGCATTCATGTTTATCCCCAGCGAATCACTATATTACGATTTACTTATTGGTGATGTCGGAACAGGCTCAAGCGCTAGGGATTTGATTGAATACGCATTTCGTGATAAAAAGGTGATTATTGTTAGTCCGACTAGTTTTATGGCATATTTGCAGACAGTGCTTCAAGGTCTCCGTAGTTTACAAATAGAAGAACAAGCCAAAGATATACAGATTAGAGTCGGAAAATTGGGCCAACATATCGGCAAATTTGATGAATATATGCAAAAACTAGGCCGGTCGCTTGGCCAAACAGTTGGCCATTTCAATGACGCCCACAAAGAGCTAGGCAAAGTCGATAAGGACGTTGTAAAGATAGCTGGTGCTAACCCTGGCATAGATCCACTACTGATTGATAAACCTCGCAGCGACGAGTAGAGTGCGTCAAAAAGGACGGACCTTCCTAAATATTCTTAATGTATCTTACTTATGCTAAAATAACCTTATGAAATCGTCTATCAGACAGGGCTCTAATTCTATTTTTCCTACCACCTACTCAAAAGCTCGTCAGACCTTGAATAAACGAAGCAAATCGAAGGCTTTCACCATCGTCGAACTCCTAGTCGTCATAGTAGTCATAGGCATCCTAGCCGCCATAACCATAGTCTCCTATACAGGCATCAGTTCTAAAGCTGTTTCTTCAGCTCTTCAATCCGATCTATCTAATGCCAAAAAGCAATTAGCCTTATACCAAATAGACCATAGTGCCTATCCAACTCCTCCACTAACTATCACAGGTAATAGCTATTGTCCGTCTGACGATACTAAGTACTGTTTTAAACTAAGTAATAACAATAACTATATAGGCTATTCAGCCAATAACTCATCTAGCTCCCAATCCTTCTTTCTAATAATAGGTAATGGTAACCAAAGCTATAAAATTACTAATACTACCACACCACAACTAGCTCCAGTAACCCAACCAGGTGTCACACCCGGAGCCGTCTTAGAACTAATAGCCTCTAAAGCCAAAACTGGCACTACACCAGGCATTAACAGTCCACTTACTACTACCTGGACTGATACTAGTGGCAACAACAATAACGGCACACTAACAGGTTTTACAGGTACGCCTTGGTTGGGAGTTGGGACATTGGCGGATCCTTATGCGCTACTCTTTAGCGCTGACAATGTAAACGCTGGTGATAGGGTTATTTTACCACTTTTTCAGATTGCAAAATCGTTTGGTTGGACATATGAAGTATGGGTTAAAACTCCATCATCAGCACCAGCCTGGCTAGGTGGTTTGTTCACTGAGGCAACGGGCACGATAGCTGGTAAACCCACTTATCAGATGGCCACAATTGCAATTCAAATGAACGGTACTGCCGCTGTCACTTGGCGCAACGCCGATAACATTGGTAGTGTCAACGCCGTTAGTACAGCTTCTGTCTGTAATGGGCAAATTCATCATCTTTTATTTTCATACGATCCTGTTGCTGGCGGTCGGCTATATAACGATGGGGTTCAACAAAACGCTACTCCAACCGGAGCACCTTCAGACCTTATTGATTACACATCGGTAGCAATCGGAGCAAGTGGGTGGAGTTCTAGCCAATATTTTCTTGGCGGTAGTGTCATATCGGCTAGGGCTTATAGCTTCGGGCTTAGTTCGAGTCAAGTAGCCGCTAACTATAGCGCTGGTCCGATATGGTAAAAGTAAAACCCTTGTTTTAATTGATGTATAATCATAAGTAATATGTTCAGGATAAACAAATACCAACCTGCTTTTACAATCGTCGAATTATTAGTAGTCATAGTAATAATAGGCATCCTAGCCGCCATAACCATAGTCTCGTACACTGGGATATCATCAAAAGCCACAGCCTCAGCCTTACAATCTGATCTAACTAGTGCTACTAATAAATTAAATATGTATCAAGTTGAATATGGAAATTATCCAACATCATTATCAGTTGTTAACGGAAACTACTGCCCAATTTATCCTGAAGACGCAAAGTATTGTATTAAACCAAGTTCTGGAAATGTGTTTGACTATTCATCACTAGGCCCACTTTATTCAACTTTTTCTTTGACAGCTACTAACACAAATAACACAATAAGCTACAACGCTACAAATGATTCTGGGCCGGCAATAATTCCCACTGTCACTATTGGTGCTCAAGTTTGGATGCTATATAACATAAACGTCGGAATGGTTAAAAGTATAGCAATAACTCAAACAGATGATGGGGTCATTGAAAAATATTGTTATAATGATGATTTAAATAACTGTACTAATTACGGTGGTCTATATCAATGGGGTGAAGCAATGCAGTATTTTGTTTCAGCAGGAGCTCAAGGTATTTGCCCAGCAGGTTTTCACATGCCAACCGAAGCAGAGTTTCAATCATTAGAAGTGTATCTTGGGATGACTTCGTTACAGGCTAACTCAAATGGTGATCGTGGCACAGATCAAGGTACAAAATTAAAAACCAATGGTTCTAGTGGTTGGAATGGTAAACTAGGAGGTTCTTCAGCATGGGTAGGTAGCGCTGGTTATTATTGGCTAGGCTCACAAAATGACTCAACAACAGCTTGGAGACGGATATTCACGTCATCAACTGCAACAGTAAATCGTTATCCAGATACCAAAACTAACAGATTTTCGGTACGTTGCCTAAAAACTAATGTTATAATTATTTTATAAAATCATGAATAAAAATAATAATCTTTTTACTATTTATCATCTAAAACCTAATCTATACAAATCTGCTTTTACAATCGTTGAATTGTTAGTTGTTATTGTAATAATAGGTATCCTAGCCGCCATAACCATAGTCTCCTTTACCGGCATCTCTCAAAAAGCTATCGCAACATCACTTCAATCAGATTTATCTAGTGCCAAAAAACAAATAGCCCTATACTATATTGACCATGGAGCTTATCCAGTTGATCTTGATACCAATAAATGCCCACGTGATTCAACTTCTACGGCTGATACTAAATACTGTCTAAAACCAAGTAACGGTAATACATTCACGTATTCAACTCTAGGAGTTGCCACTAGCCCTGACGGATTTGGTCTAAAGAATGCTAATGGTATTACTAGTTATACAATTACTAATAACTCATCACCAGTATTAATGTCTTCACTAGCTACCACAGACCCAACTAACTGGCTTGCTATCGGCACCCAAGTCTGGGCTAAAGCCAATCTAAATGTCGGTACCATGGTGACAGGCGTCACAGCCCAAACAAACAACGCAACAACAGAAAAATACTGTTACAATGACACTGAATCAAACTGTACAACCTACGGAGCCTTGTACCAATGGGACGAAGCTATGCAATACGTCACCACAGCCGGCTCTCAAGGCATCTGCCCTACTGGTTCACACATACCAACTGA
>CAIPOF010000065.1 GCA_903866605.1 uncultured bacterium
ATACCCAAAATACACGCTCGCTAAAACCTAATCCGCAGGCAGGTGGCATACCATATTCTAACATTTCAACATAATCAATATCTAACATCATTGCTTCGTTGTCCCCTGCTTCGCGCATAGTTTGCTGTTGCACAAATCGATTTAATTGATCAATCGGATCATTAAGTTCTGAAAAACCATTACAAAATTCCGATCCAGCAATAGTTGCTTGAAATCGCTGTACCGTTCGATCATCGGGATTCGATTTTGATAGTGGACTAATAAATTTTGGCGTATTAATCAACCATACTGGACCAACAACATCTTTCCGAATATTTTTCCATAATTTATCTATAATTCGGGCACGATTTTCGGTTTTTTCAACTTCGAGTTTATTATCTATTAGCACTTTTTTTATATCATCTATTAAACTGTCATACACATCAATATTATATCGATCTTTTATTACTTTGGAATAATCCCAAATTTCCCATTTTTTACTCATATCAATATCTTTTTCATTAATATGAAATTGCAATGTTCCGAACGTTTCTTCCAAAACAAACCTATATAGATCTTCCATAAATTTCATACCATCATGCCAATCTGCATATGCCCAATACCATTCCATGGCTATATGTTCTGGCAAATGTTCGTCACTATAATTTTCGTTTCTAAAACGCGGTCCAATATCATATACTTTTTCATAACCTGCCCCGATAAGACGTTTTAATGGCAATTCGTGGCTAATTCGTAAATAAAAATCCTGGTCTAGTGCATCCATATGTGTTATGAATGGATTTGCATCAGCACCACCAGTTGTATGTTCTAAAACTGGAGTATTTATTTCAATAAATTCATTTTGATTTAGAAAATCTCGTGTGGCTTGCCAAAATTTACTGCGCCTAACAAATCGATCGCGTACGGTTTGGTTCATATTAATATCAATATAACGACGCCTCAGGCGCTCTTCTTTGTTCGTAAAGCCATCAATTGCACTTGGCATTGGACGAATAGATTTAGTTAATAGGCGTAAATCAGTTACTTCCACAGAAATTTCGTCAGTTTTGGTTTTTATAACCTTTCCGGTGGCTTCAATAAAATCTCCAGTATCTAGAAGTGGTAATTCTGAAATCCCAATTTTATTATTCTCTACATCCAAACTAGTAACAATATCAGTTTGAAGGAATAGTTGAATCTGCCCGCTATAATCTTTTAACACAATAAAAGCTAATTTCCCAAATTTACGAATTCCCATAATACGACCCGCAACCGTAACAATATGGCCTTCTAAGCTATCAAATTGTTGTATGATTTCTGAAGTTTTATGTGTTCGATGAGACTTGGATGGATATGGGTTTATTCCCATATCTTTTAAAACTTTAAGTTTCCTTATTCTCTCGTTGCGAAAATCTTTTAGTGTAGTCATATCCGCTATATTATATCATAGGGTGGTCATTGAACAGCTTACTAGCTAATACTAATTATTTCGTAGACTACTTTACCTTTTGATGTCCCAACGCTAACCTTTTCGCCAACCTTCTTACCAAAAATTGCTGATCCTATTGGTGACTCATTGCTAATTCTTCCTTCGGTCGGATCTGCCTCGACTGGTCCAACAATTGTATAAAGTACATGTTTTTTACCATTTTTTAGTTCAACTCTATTTCCAAGAGAAATTTTTGATTTGTTAACACTTTTAATAATTTCAGTGTTCAATAATATATCTTCAATCTCGGTAATCCTAGTTTCAATTAAACCTTGCTCTTCCCTGGCTACGTCATATTCTGCGTTTTCGCTAAGATCACCAAAATCACGTGCATCGGCAATTTTTTTCGCAACACCTTTTCGACGACTCCTTAGGCCCTTTAGCTCAGTCTCAAGCTCCTTTTTGCCCTGTTTGGTAATTTTATAATATTTATTCATAATACTAATTCCTCTTATGCTCAAAAATAGCGTCTTTTTTATCTATATACACACTATATATAGCGTTAATTTTATAAATTCCTATACAATCAGCCTAGTTTATCAAGCAGTTGCTCGTGTGTCAACTGAATTTTTTGGCCGTTCTTGCGCTCTACTAATTCGTATAAATTATTTTCAAGCATTCGGTCACTAACTGTAACGCGATAAGGTATACCTATTAGCTCACTGTCGGCAAATTTCTGTCCAGGATGGACATCTCGATCATCATATAACACTTCAATTCCTTTTTCTAATAGTTCTTTATAGATTTCATCTGCCCGATGTACGGCTGTTTCACCACCAATACGAATTAGGTAAACTTTGAATGGTTCGATATTTTCTGGCCAAATAATGCCTTTATCGTCACTGAATTTTTCTACGATCACTCCCATTAATCTAGTCACACCGATACCATATGATCCCATGTATACAAATTGCTTTTTGCCATTTGAATTTATATATGAAAAATCAGTATCTTCACTTTTCTTGGTTCCAAAATTGAATATATTACCAACCTCAGCGGTTTTAACTTTTTCAAGTTCTTCGCGATTGATGCCAAGCTTTGCAAGATTTTCATCATTCATAACATCTTCATTAATGGCAATATTTTTTTCACGATTTATATATATAACATCCTCACCAGCATCACAAATCGTCTGAAATTCATGACTGAACTGCGTAAACGCGCCACCGCTAGCAAATGTTACGTATGTGTCGTTTGCAATGCCCAAGCGCTCAAATACGCGTTTATATGCATCTATTGTGTCATTATAAAACTTGTCATGCTGAGCAGCATCCAGACTACAGGAATACATATCCTTCATTACAAATTCGCGTCCTCGCATAATGCCACTTTTTGAACGAAGTTCATTCCGAAACTTTGTCTGAATCTGATATACATTTACTGGCAAATCTTTGTAGCTAACAATATACTGTTTTAGCATTTCAATTATGGCTTCTTCGTGTGACCAGGCAAAACCAACTTCCGTTCCATCCTTTAGTTTTGATTTGAACCACATATCGACTACTTTATCGTCCCAGCGACTAGTCAAGTCCCATGTTTCCTTTTTCTGCAAACTGCTCATAGTCAATTCTTGTCCACCAACTGCATTCATCTCTTCTCTAATAATTTGTTTGATATTTTCGAGAACTCTTAATCCTAATGTTGTATAAATATATACACCTGACATAACTTTACAAATATACCCAGCACGAATTAAAAGTTGGGCATTTTTTGCTATTTCACCAGCTGGAATGTCTTTGCTGGTTTTTGTAAATAGATTTGAAACTTTCATATTATCTTACCAGTGTAGTCAATAATGTCGGATAAATAAAGAGTATATAAAATGCAATTCCATTTTTAGCCATATGAAGTAGGATTGACGACCAAATATTCCCAGTTATTTCGCGAAGTGAGCATAACACAATACTTAAAACGAACGTATCGATTGCTAAATTCCAGGCACCATGAATTGCACCGAATAATAAGCTAGTAGCTAAAATAGCAACCCAAATTGGTACAAATTTTTTTAATTTGCCATATAAATATCCACGAAAAATAATCTCTTCTGCAATGGGCGCAATAACAACTAATGCTGCAAAAGCCAATATATATTCATACCGCTGACTAATCTGACTATAACCAACGTTCTGAACCTGATTGATATCAATCCAAGGAAGCAATTTACCTGCAAGAAATATTAATAAAGATGAAATGATTAAATAGATGACTAATCCAGCAGGCGTTAATATGATATCTGACCAACTCGGTAGCCTAGTTAAACCAATATCTGATTTTGTAGTTCGATATTTTTTTATTAACCAGGGTACAAAAATTACGAAAACCAACGTCAATAAATAAATTAGCGCAATCATAACGGTATTTAATACCGTGCGATCAATCGATCCTAATGGAATATTGGCTACTCTCAACAGCAAAAATAGCCCATCTACAGTTAATTGAGCAATAAAAAAACCAGCAGTAACCCACGCTGGGATAATTAATAGCATCCACCAATTACGCTTTAACCTAGTTTTTTCTAGATTATCCTTTGTTTCTGTTTGCGAATTAGAATAATTTTGTAACATCAGCTATTGTTACCAAGATTACTAATCCCATAAGTATTGAAAACCCCACCATTTGAATTTTTTCCTCACGCTCTTGTGTTAATTTCTTTTTCATTAACCTGAATATTACCATTGTAACCCATCTGCCTCCATCGAGTGCAGGAATCGGCAAAATGTTCATTATCGCAAGTGTTAGAGAAATAATTGCCGTAAGGAAAATAAGTTGAGTCAAACCAGCTTGCTGTGCAGCAGGAAATATTACACCTATTATTCCTATCGGGCCTGCCACACTTTCGCTAACTGTCTTGAGTTCCTTCGACGCATTTTCGCGAACGGAATTATTTGGACTTAGTTGTGATATTAAACCATTTGCTAGATTTCCGAATAAATCTCCAATGCCTTGTATTGTTGCCCAGGAAAACTGCACAGTTGATGCTATGCCAACAATTGGTGCGGACCATGTAGCCTTTATCAATTCGCGTTGACCTAGCCCTGCTCCAAGAATCTCATGGTTAATATCATTTTTTAGATTAACTTTTACACTTTTTTCATTTCCATTTCGGCTATAAATAACCGTAACCTCTTTGCCTTTGTTTTGTTTGATTATTTTTAACAGATCGTTGACGCTAGGCACTTCCTGATTTGCAAATCTGATGATACTATCACCTGTCTGGAGTCCTGCCTCAGCTGCTGGAAAACTTTTTGTTATACTTGCAATTTCGACAGGTTGGCTAATTAAAACAGTGTCATTTGGAATTGAAAATTGATTTGGTAATATCTTTGGCAAACCGACAAACGCTAAAATTGTCAGCAGTACAGCTGCTATCAACCAATTTACCGTTACCCCGGCCAATAAGATCTTTGTTTTTTGAAAAAATGATACAGCTCCGTAATCACCTTTTTTATTTGCTGAGTCATTTTCACCCTGTAACTTTACAAAACCACCAAGTGGAAGCCAGTTGACCGAAAACAAAATGCCACTTTTTAATTTTTTCTGCCAGGCACGTGGTGGTAGACCTACGCCAAACTCCTCAACAGCTACTCCATTACGTTTTGCTACAATTGCATGCCCAAACTCATGAGCAACAACTAACAGAACCAGGATAAATAAACCAGTGATAATCCCAAGTATTAGACCCATTTATTTCCCAAAACGCCTTGCGCGTTTACTAAAATGATTAATAATTTCGGCGACATCGCCTTTTCTCATATCGGGCCAAAACTTTTCAATAAACATTATTTCACTATATGCAGATCGCCATAACATAAAGTTGGACAAACGCTGTTCACCACTTGTTCTAACCAATAAATCTAATGGCGGCAGCTCTGGCGCATATATATTCTGACTTACCAAATCAATGGTTACGCTATCTGCAGGAATACCAGATTGAACAACTTTTTTAACCGCATCAACAATTTCTAATTGACCGCCATAATTAAAACAAACTGCTAGAGTGCCTTTTGTATTGTTGGCTGTTTTTGCCTGAGCATTATCGATAGCTTTTAATATGCGTTTACTAATATTTTCGCGTGATCCTAGAACTATTAGTTTAATATTATTCTTATCAAAAAGTGGTAAATCTGACGTAAAAAGCCTTAGGGCTAGTCCCATTATTTTTTTAACTTCTGTTTGATTGCGTTCCCAATTTTCAGTACTAAAACTGTATGCAGATACAAATTCTACTCCACTGTCAAAAGTTGCTTGGGCTACTTCTTGGAAACTATTGTAACCAGCTAGGTGGCCTTCATAGACGGGTAATCCGTGTTTTTTTGCCCAACGACGATTACCATCAACAATATAACCAACATGTCTTGGTATAACTGAATTTGACATTATATTTTTAGAATATCTCTTTCTTTGAGCGCAAATATTTCATCAATTTTGGCATTTGCTGATGCCATGTTGCTGTCAATATCTTTTTCGACAAGTTTCATATCATTCTCCGAAAGTTCTTTTGTTTCCTTTTTGTGTTTAGCATCTTTTAATGCCTCTTGACGAATATTCCGAAGCACAATTCTAGACTCTTCAACTTTTTCGCTAGTTTGTTTTACTAATAGTTTACGTCGTTCTTCGGTCAGTGCTGGCACCGGTACGCGGATTGTATGCCCGTCGTCACTTGGGTTAAAGCCAAGGCTTTGATCAGCCCGAATAGCAGTACTAATTGTTGCAATATTATTTGGATCAAACGGAGTTATTTGGAGTAACTGTGCCTCTGGAGCTGTAATATTTGCGACCTGATTCAGTGGCAATAGAACCCCGTATACTTCGACATTGATACCATTCAACTGACCTGGATGAGCTCTGCCTGTGCGAACTTTTTTTAATTCTTCTTCAAAATGTGCTATTGATTGTTTAAACTTCTCTTCGTATGGTTTTGTATCAAACATATGTAACTATTGTAACAAAAATATTCACTAATACCTACGCGGATATTTAAATATCATTCGTTTACACCAAGTTCAATACGTTTGAACTGACGAATAATTAAATTCTCGCCAGTTTTTGCAATGTTTTCTTTGACAAAATCAGCCACAGTTTGTTTTTCGTTTTTAATATAAATTTGGTTAAGAAGGACTTTTTCTGCAAAATATTTTTTAACTTGACCATCGACAATTTTTTTGGCGATTTCAGCTGGTTTACCTTCATTTTTTACACGTTCTGAGGCTTCATTTCGTACTCGTTTTAGTTCAATGGCAGGGATATCTGATTCACTAACATAAACTGGCGACATCGATGCAACTTGCAAGGCAATCTCGTGAACAAATGATTTAAAATTATCAGTCCTGGCAACAAAATCAGTTTCACAACTGACTTCAACTAAAACACCAATACGCCCACTGTGGACATAGCTATCAATTAGACCCTCCCGGGCTTCACGATCACCTTTTTTTTCAGCTTTTGTTACACCTTTTTTGCGAAGTGCTTGCAGAGCTTTGTCGAAATCACCTTTGACCTCTACTAAGGCTGCTTTGGCGTCAGTTAAGCCAATTCCTGATAATTCTTTTAGTTTCTTGATGTCGTCAATTGATATCGCCATGATTTATTTCTCCTTCGTCTTATCGATAGTTTTTTCAGCAACTTTTTCAACTGGTTCCTTTATTGAATTAGTTCCGCCAGAGATAGCTGCACTTATGTAATCAAGAATTAATTGAACACCTTTGATTGCATCGTCGTTACCAGGGATAACATAATCAATTAATGTTGGGTCAGCATTTGTATCAACAATAGCAATTACTGGTATCCCTAACGTTTTTGCTTCCTTGATAGCATTAGCATCGCCAATAACGTCAACGATTAGTAATGCTCCAGGTTTGCCATTTAAATCCTTGATTCCGCCGTATTTAATATTCAAATCATCAATTTCTTCTTGAAAACGTTGAACTTCAAGTTTTGAATAACGTTTTTCCAAATCTCCTGATGCCATTCTTTTTTCAAGATCTTTTAACTTTTTAATTTGTTTGGTTATAGTCGCAACATTCGTCAATGTACCACCCAACCATCTCTCAGTTACGTATGGTTGTTTTGCAGCTATGGCTGTTTCGCGAATAATATCCTTGGTATGCTTTTTCGTACCAACAAATAAAACTTGCTTGCCATTAGCTACTAGCCGAGATAAAAATGGCAAAGCCACATCTAGCCCTTCAACAGTTTTGACCAAGTCAATAATATGACTTTCCTGACGTTTGCTGTGTATATACTGTGCCATTTTAGGATTCCAATGGCTAGTCTTGTGACCAAAATGCACGCCCGATTCAAACAAGGCTTTAATATCGACATTTGATGTCATAATCTTTGAACTCCTTTTTCTTCACCTATGCGTCCGATTAACTATCAGGAGTTACCACATAAGTTGTTTCGTTAAATTATTTACTAACCTATTCTAACTCTTTAGGTACTTTTTTTCAATAGATAAGAACCCTTTGACATTTATCTTAAAAACAGATACAATAGTCCAGATTATGAAAACAAATTTACATCCAACCGATTATCGTCCCGTCGTATTTAGCGATGACGTGGCTGGGTTTGCGTTTCTGACTCAATCTACTGCGCAAACCAAAGAAAATATTAAATGGGAAGATGGCAATGAATACCCACTGGTTAAAGTTCATATTTCGTCTGCTAGCCACCCATTCTTTACTGGTGAAGAAAAAATTATTGACACCGAAGGACGGGTTGATCGATACAAAGCCAAGTTTGCCGCTGCCGAAGCTCGTAAAGTTGCACTCGCCAACAAGGCAGTCAAAGCCAAAGCCACCAAAGCTCGTAAAGCTGAACGATGAATTGATAATTAGATAGAGACTGTTATTTTGATTGTCTCTATTTTTCGCATAATTCAAGTATAATGAAGTAGTAAGACAAAATTATGACAAGAATATCACTCAATATTAATGATTTAAAACTCGAACGTGACGAGCTTAATTTATTCTTATCATCGCCATCAGCCTATTCAGACCCTAATTATACGAAAAAAAATAAACGACTTACTGAATTAGAAAATATCATTGAAAAAGTAAACTTGCGCCTCAAACTCGATAATCAACTAAATGAAGCAAAAGTTTTATCCGTTGGAAATGATGAACTAGCTGAAATTGCAAGACATGAAGTCGACGATATCACAATTCATTTGCAAAAAATTGAAGAAGAATTATTTTCCATGCTTGCACCACGCGATGAAAATGATGACAAAAACGTTATCGTTGAAATCCGTGCAGGCGCTGGTGGTGATGAGGCCAGTTTATTTGCTGCTGAATTATACCGTATGTATTTAAGATATTGCGAGTCTCACTCCCTAAAAACTGAGTTAATCAGCGAAAGTGCCAACGATACTGGTGGATACAAGGAAGTAATCTTTAATGTCAAAGGTGACAGCCCGTACGAAAAACTCAAATTCGAGTCAGGAGTTCATCGGGTACAGCGTATCCCGACTACGGAATCCCAGGGTCGTATCCATACTAGTACAGTAACTGTAGCAGCTTTGCCAGAGGCCGAAGAAACCGATATACAAATAGACCCTGCCGATTTGCGTATCGACATTTATCGATCCAGTGGACATGGAGGACAGAGTGTAAATACAACCGATAGCGCTGTTCGTATCACTCATATACCTAGCGGAATGGTTGTTACGAACCAAGACGAAAAATCTCAAATTAAAAATAAGGACAAGGCGCTGAGTGTTTTACGAAGTCGACTATTACAAATAAAAATTGATGCTGAAATGGCTAAACAAACCGCTAAACGTCGTAGCTTGATAGGTTCTGGCGATCGAAGCGAGAAAATTCGCACCTATAATTTTCCCCAGGATCGAATTACGGATCATCGTATTGGCTATTCGCGCAGTAATCTACCAGGAGCAATGAATGGTGACATTGATGATTTAATAGAGCATTTACAAAATTATGAGCGTGAACTCGCAGTCACAAACGCTAGTAATTAAAGACTGGCTGAAAAGTGCTGTACGCCAACTGTCAGATATTGGCATAGCCAGCGCATGCCTTGATGCAGAGATTATTCTATCAAATACATTAAATAAAAATCGAACTTACCTTCATGCCCATGGGAATGAAGTTCTTGATGGAAGAATAATAAAAATAACAAATAAACAATTGTCACAAAGGCTAGGCCGAATGCCTATCGCATATATTATAGGACATAAGGAATTTTATGGACGCGAATTCATAGTTAATAGTGATACGTTAATCCCTCGCCCTGAATCCGAAGATATAATCACACTGCTGAGTCGTATCCTACCAACTAAAACCTTTGGCTTACCACCCACCAAGCTAATAGATGTCGGAACTGGCTGTGGCTGTTTAGGCATCACAGCAAAATTGGAATTTCCCAGACTAGACGTGACGCTAACTGATATTAGCGAAAAGTCTCTAAAAATTGCAAGAACTAACGCAAATAGGCTATCCACAGATGTAAGTTTTCTTCAAGGTGATTTGTTATTAAATTTTAGTGCTAGGGCTGATATAATAATCGCAAATTTACCGTATGTAGATTCAGCCTGGAAAAGATCACCTGAAACCGAATATGAGCCAAGCCTTGCGCTTTTTGCCGATAAACATGGGCTGTCAATTATCGATAGGTTTATTCCTATAATTCATAATTCGCTGAATCGTGACGGTCATTTAATTATCGAGGCTGACCCAACTCAACACGAGGCCATAGTTAAGTCTGCAAAAAAACAGTCTTTGGTAAAAACTCATCAGCTAGGCTATGCCCTATCTTTTAAATTTGAGAAAAAATAATTAAATATTTCCGGTACTAACACCGTTAAAAGCAAGCAGTAGAATACTTATAATACTAATTGTAAAAATTAATGGCAAAAAAATATCATTAATACGAATTTTTTGGTGATGGTAAAAAGAATCGTATGATTTATACATCAAAAACCCGAGGCATAGAATGATTATTGATACCTGAGGTAGCAATATATTCGTTACTGCAGGTAATCTGTAGGCGATTGTCCAATGGTATGCTATCCAGCCAATCTCTGCGACTATTAACCCCCATGCCAGACTTAAAAGCACTGAATGCTTTTCATCGTCATAACTTCCCAATATGTGTTTGGCCGATGCATAACCAACCAACCAAACCATCAGTACAACTGGTGTTGCTATCCATCCATACGATAAATTGTAAATTGCAGTTATTCCAACAAACAATGCAATCCCAGCCTGGGCAACAACATATACCCTTTTTGATTGTGATTTTAGAAACAACAACCAGCAGATATCTAGTATAACTATGACAATCTGTGTAAATAATATCTGCAAGCTACTTGCATTCTCAAAGTTCACAACATATAGCAAAATTACAAAACTAATACTAACAATTATACTTACCAGATTCGCCTGGATATTCGCAAACCAAAATCGTGGACGAACTGCGAAAATTCGCCATTTGCCAATTAGAACTAACGCAAACGCAAACCAAAGCGAACCAGTAGTTCGTATTATTATCATCAATAGTACTGCTAACCCAATGTTAAGAGCTACGTAGAGAACTTCACTCAAAAAGGATCGTTTTTTTATTGTTTTTAAAAACTGCATATCTATAAACAGTATACCACGACAGCCACTTGGCTTAGTTGGCAACTACCCCGAAAATAATAACAAATCGTACGTTGCTATCAACTGTTATAGGTGGCGTTGTCTGTTTTATCTTAACATTATACGTTTTGGCTAATTTTGTTGCCGTAGCGGTGTTATCTTTACCTATTTGATAAATTTCTACAGAAGCATACGTACCATCTGGGGCATTGGCAACAGATACCACATTATAACCTTTTTTAGTAAGTTCATCCGCTTTTGTTTGACCATATCCAGATTGACCAGTACCATTTAGAACAACAATTGGAGCGGCTTCACGAACTACCGGATCACTACTAAGGTTCTTTGCAATATATGACTGAATTTCTGAATAGTCATATATGCCCGCCGAAGGCATAACTACACTAGCTCCATTATAGCTACCGGTTTTTACAAGCAAGTTATTCTTGTCAAAGAAAGTTAGTGTATGGGTGTTTTTTGCAGTTATCTCACCCGTGACCTGCATAAGAGTTCGTATCTCTTTGGTCTGAATATTTGTTCGTAAATTACTGCCAAAGGAATCAATCAACTTTGTAATTGTGCCTAAATTGGTTAATGTGCCGGTACTCATAGCCTTATCCTTTAGAGCCATTAGTATTTTTTGTTGATTTATCTCTCTATCGAAATTAGAATTTCCTAAACCATAAGTTGGCTCAATATCGCCTCTCGCCATAGATAGATATAAGGCATGCGCGCCATCCAGATGATGAACTCCATTGATATATTTGACCAAATAACAAGTATAGTTACAGCGCCAATCAAAATTACGGTCCAATACGCCTGGTGCTCCATTACTTCCTTGGACATTAACGTCGACACCGCCTACTGCATCAACAGCTTCTTTAATAACAGTGTGATTCACATGAACGCCATATTGGATATCAATCCCAAAAATATCGCCAACTAGTTTTTGAGTTTTTGTCAGACGATTTTGTTCTGCTGTATTCGATGTGCCTTCATCAGCACAGCTAAAGTATGCGTTAATCTTACCAGAATACCCAGAGGTACACCCTTCACCGTATTTTACATATAAATCACGAGGCACACTAAACATATACATATTCTTATTTTTTTGATTAATACTGACCACCAGCATCGAGTCAGTCAGATTAGCCCCATCGTGTCCGGGGTCGTCTTCGGAAGTGCCCAGAATCAAAAAATTACTTCGTCCATTACTATCTTCTTTCAAGGGTTGACTTTGCAATATATCAAACATCCCACCTTGAAAAATATTTCCACCAGCAACAATAAATTTATATCCTAAATAGCCACCAACAGAGAGAATCAACAAAACTATTAAAATGACAATCCACTTGAATATGCGACGTGCTTTACCGCGAGATTTTTTAGCCATTTTTTTTATTCGTTTACGCTGTCGCCGACTAAGTTTTTTTGTTGGCTCTTTTACATTATCAATATCACGTAATGATTCATCGATATCAGAACGTGCTATCCCTTGATTAGGCTGTCGTATGCTCATACGTCTTATCTCTTCCTCGCTTCGATTTTGAAAAGGTGTGTCGTTCGATACGTCAATAACAGGTGCCTGACTATCACTAGAATATATATCTCCTAGCTTTTCACCAGTTCGTCTGGGTATAAAACCATCAATTGAAGGTTGTCGTTTTTTCATAAATACTCATACTACTATACCGAAATTGTCATTATATTCAAAATCTAGAATATTTTTCCTAAGTGCTACCAGTATAATATTAAAAAGTGTATAGTAGTTGAAGGTATGGAAACAAGATATCTTCAAAGACACCCATTCATCAAAGATGCTATTGGCATCATAATATTTATTTTGTGCGTCTTAGTTGGCACATTATTCATTAACACATTTATTTTTCGTAGTTTTAGTGTAGTAGGACCTAGCATGGAAACGACTCTTTACACTGGTGATAGATTAATCGTTGATCGTTTACCAATTACATGGGCACAATTGCAAAACAAGGAATATACCCCAAGCCGTGGTCAAATTATTGTATTTAAAAACCCAAGTTACACTACTGGTATAGGTGATGAATACATAGTGAAACGAGTTATCGCATTCGCAGGCGAAAAAGTTTTATTAAAAGATGGTCAATACACCGTATTTAACAAAGACCATCCGAACGGTTTTAACCCTGATGATGGCAACAACGGTGAGCCCGGTAAACCAACCAGTGGGAGTGTTGACAATAAAATAGTTCCCAAAGGTGAAATATTCGTATCTGGGGACCATCGTCAAGGCACATATTCATATGATTCACGTAATGGTCTTGGGACTATCCCTCTTTATGATGTCGTCGGACCAGTTAGCGCCCGTTTATTTCCATTTAATAAAATTCGACCCTTCTAGCCCAGTAATTTTTGCAAACGATCAAATTCTTTTTCATCGTTAAATGTAATTATTATCTTGCCAGCACCTTTAGAATTTGTATGAATATGAACTTTTGTTTTTAAATTGTTTTGGATTCTTTTTTGTTGTGGCCCGTATGGTTGTTCTTTGATTTGACGATCTGGCGACATCTCAAGTTTTGTTCGATTCTTTTTTAAATCAACAATAACTTGCTCTATTTTGCGAGCACTTAGATCTTCTCGAATAATTCTGCTAATAATCTTTTTTGTTGTTTCCGTATCTAGACCAATCAATGGCCTAACCTGGCCTTCGGTTATTTTACCGTCTACAATCATTTTTTGGACAAAACTTGGTAATTTTAATAGACGTAATTTGTTACTAACCGCGCTAACTGATCTGTTGCCTACCCTTTTTCCAATTTGTTCAAGCGTTAAATTAAACTGATCTCGCAATTTTAAGTACGCAGTGGCAGTTTCCATATCATTTAAATCCTTACGTTGTAAATTTTCAATCAATGAAATTTCAAGTTTATGTTGACCAGTTAAGGTACGCACTAACGCTGGTATTTTATCTAATCCAGCCAGACGTGACGCATGAAGTCGACGTTCACCTGCTACAACTTGATAGCCTCCTTTGTGCGGAGTGACAATGATAGGTTGCAATACACCGTGCTCGCGGATTGATTCTGCTAACTCATCAATGCTAATCTGATCGAACTGTTTTCTAGGTTGGTCAGAATCCGTCACTATTTGGTCCAGTCGTATGTGGCGCAATTCGCTAACTTGTTGATCCTGTGAAACCGTTGGATCAAATGATTCATCCAATAGTTCGGTTGGAATTAATGATTCAAAACCACGACCCAGTCCTCGTTTTTGAATATTTTTATGAGTTGACACGATTTAATACCTCCTTGGCAAGAGCTTTGTATGACCTAGCGCCCTTTGAAAACTTGTCATAGGCACCAATCGGCAGACCATGGCTTGGCGCTTCTGCCAAGCGAATATTACGTGGGATAACTGTATTAAACACTTTGCCAGGAAAATGTTTTTTAATTTCCTCATATACCTGTCCACTTAGAGTTGTTCGCGTATCCATCATTGTCGGTAAAACCCCAAGTAACTCCAAGGTTGGATTCATACCCTTTCTAACTAATTTCATCGTTTCAAGCAATTGGCCTAAACCTTCCATAGCATAAAATTCGGCTTGAACGGGCAATAAAATATATTTTGCAGCAACTATCCCATTGACTGTTAACAGACTTAAGCTAGGAGGATTATCGACAATGATGATATCATATTCAGCACTACTTGATTCAATAGCCCTAGATAGACGTGAAAATCTTTTTTCCACTTGTGCTAATTGAACTTCAACATCTGCAAGATGTGGAGTAGACGGAGCCAGAAAAAAGTTTTTATATGGTGTTGGCAGCACTACCTGATCAAGAGTTGCTGATTCCATAACGACATCTGCCATAGTCAATACTAAATCTTGTTTATCAAAATCAAGTCCGCTAGTGGCATTACCTTGTGGATCAAAATCAATTAACAAAGTCTTTTTGCCTGTTTTTGCAATATAATATGCCAAATTAACAGCAGTAGTTGTTTTGCCCACTCCACCTTTTTGATTGGTCACAGATATTACAGTAGTCACGTGTTGATATTCCCTCTTCTCTTTTGGTCTATTATACTCGAAATAAGCTAAATCGTCATCACTATATATACAATTGTACAAATAAAAAAATCTCCGACTTTTTTCGGAGATTTTTTTGACTATTTAATCGATACAATTTCGATTTTGCTGTATTTTTGGCGATGACCTGTTTCTTTATGAACGCGTTTTTTTGCCTTATAGCGAATTACGCGAATCTTTTCGCCCTTTACAAGTTCCTCGATAACCTTTGCTGTTACCGTGACACCTTTAACAGTTGGTTTTCCGACTTGCGTTTTGTCGCCATCAATAACCAACAGTGCATCAAGTGTGAGCTCTTTTGTGCCTTCCTGGAGGAGGTCCACCAGTAGGGTCTCTTTTTCGGCGACAATAAATTGTTTTCCGCCAATCTTAACGACTGCTTTTACCATTTAATAATTCCTTGTTACTTTTTTATAATCAACTGCCGATTATAACAGATACAAGTTGCTAAAGCAACGGTAGGTAGTAGTTGGTAAATGGTTATGGGAGAAAATTAGCCCCATACCACCTACTACCTATCAACTACTATCTACTATATTTGCCCGCCACCGTAGATTAATATAATAATCAGCCCCAGTGACATCAATCCGGTCACCTTATACAGTCCATGATGTCGATACCATGATTGTCGCAGTGATTTTGGGAGTTTGCGTCTATAGGCATGTGCAAAGGCCGCTACTACAATCGCTAGAGCGATTAAAGTTAATCCGCCCATTGCAGCCGGTGTAATTGATTGAATTGCAATTGCAAATTGAGTTAAAACGTTTGTCTGGCTAGATTGCGATGCTTCTGAAAATGTATTCGATGCGCCTGCAACTGATGCGGCTGCTTTTTCTGCTGGCATCCCGTATAATGCCACAACAATTGATATTGGTTTTTGATCCATCTGACCATTTACGACAGCAAATCCAACATCTTGATATTCACTTTTTAGAATATTTGCTTTATGCTCTGACGAATTCAACCATGCAGTCATGACTCCACTTGTTGTTGAGAAATTTTTTGCCAGATTCTCACCTGCTTCATTATAGTTATAGCCTACGTCTCCAAACCACTTCCAAGGTTGTGTACCATCTGGAGCGTTATGAGCCCAATATTGTTTTGCTAACATATCCTGAGCCTTTAGGTATGCTGCCTGGTTCAGCTTGTCATTAATCGATAATGTTGGCTCACCCGCTTGTATCCTGGCGTGATTTGTCTGTTCAAGTAGCGAACTAACTGTAATATCCGTTTCACGACCTAATACATTGCCCGTTGTAGTGCCGTTATAGCCCAGTTGCATGCCAATAGCGACAAAAATAATGGCCATTAGCCCATAGCGCCTAATCAGATGCGGTCGATAATCATTTTTCTTGTGTGGGACTAATGTTAATTTCAAAGCGTGTTTTACCAGCTTTGTGACCGACTTAGTCTGTATTTTACTTTTGTTTATTTTAGCCTTCAAGATGTTACTAATATAAAACACTTATTAATAAAAAGCGAGTTAAATATAGTTCGATACTATCTATTTTTTTCTAGTGACATTGTCATTTTGTATCTTGTTAATTCTGTCGTGATTTAAACCATAATAATGTGCAATCTCATGCCATAAGGTTCGCTTAATTTGCTCGAACAACTGTTCGTCACTATTTGAGACCATTAGGATTGAGTTTTTAAAAAGCGTAATTTTGTCCGGTAATACCAAATTGTAGTTGCTTCCGCGTTGTGTCAGTGGGATACCTTCGTATAGGCCCAGCAACAAATGTTGGCCATCAATTTTCATCTTTTGAATTTGATTAGCTGAAGGCTCGTCCTCCATAACAATGGCGACATTTTGCAGCCCTTTAATATATTTTTGAGGCAATTCATCCATTGCCTTAGAGATTAATTTATCAAATTCAGCATCAGACATATATGTATATATTATATATGTTATTCGTCACTAAAGGTAAACCAATCTGGATCCTTATGAATATCCTGAACAACTTGATCCCAGTAGTTTTCTAGATTTTCTTCATCAATCCCATCATCAAGTACAATCTCGTCCTGATGACGATGCTCGTCAGAAATATCGTCAGATGACGAATCGATTTCTTGAAATTGTAGATAGTTTAGTTCTGACATGTTTATTTCTTTACTTTATACATTTATTTAAGCATAAAAACTATAAAAAAGCAAGCGTATTCAGGGCTTAGGACTCTGGCGTGACAAATTTTGAACTTGAATTTGCTGCACCAACATAAAAAACATTTGTTGAAATAGTATTTGTCGTAAAGTCCCAATATGTAATTCTACCTCCTGTTGGCGCAGTAGATGGCCCAATATATTCCCACCGAAATGTCGTTAGTCCATTTTCATATGTAGGGTTAGCTACTGATGGGATTATCCCTGACGGTAATTTTCCTGATTCGAAATCAGATCTTGTCCTGGGATAATATCCACTACTGGCATTAACCATTTCCGCGACGGACCTAGCCGTTTCAGCATTAGATTGTGCCTTAGCACTTCTGGCCTTTCCCGCTGCGTCACTTCTAACATAATTTGCTAATGGAATAGTATTATTTAGAGTTGATGCTGATGCTTTCTTTTTTTCAGCAGCTATTTCTGCATTTTTCTTGATATTCGCTTGGTCATTATGCCACAAATAAAAACTGGTGCCACTTGCAATGATTATTACAACCAACAGACCGACAATTATTTTTATAGGGTGAGATCCATCTGGTATTCGAGTTGAAGTTGTCATATTTTTTTGTATTTATTCTTTTTGAAGAGAAACCGTTAAATCAACACCATCAATTTTGACTATATCCGTGAATTTGTTTGAATCGGTATCCGATAGTTTAGTTGCAAGAGTTTCGTCAGTTATAACTTTATTGTGACTGCTAATTGCCTTTTTCAATTCGTCATTCTTCGTTATTAGTGATAAATGAATTCTATCATCAATATTTAAGCCTGCCTGTTTGCGAGCACTTTGAATATGACGAATTACTTCGCGAGCAATCCCTTCGCTTTTTAATATAGGTGTAATCACCAGATCAAGTGTAAATTCGTTGCCAAGTTTTACTTTTTTAACGTTAAGCTCTTCACTCAAAATATATTCAAAATTAACGAATTTTCCAAATGATGGCACGGTCACGCTGGCAAGCGGTTGTCGAACTTTTTGATGTTCTTTGGCGCGAATGCTTAAACCCTGATTGACATAGCCACGAACAGCCTCCATCTCGTCAACAACCAGTTCATTAATATGACCAACTTTTGGCCAATCCAACAGATGAACACTTTCGCCTCCTGTTAGTTTTTGGTATAACTCTTCGGCTAAAAACGGCGTAAATGGAGCTAGAACCATGCTGAGTTGTACTAGAACATAGTGCAAGGTGCGATAGGCGTTGTTCTTATCGTTATCATCGCCAGCCTTCCAAAAGCGCCTTCGACTTCGCCTAACATACCAATTGCTGGCGTCTTCAATAAATGGCAAAATCGGCTTCATGGCGTTTGGAATATCATAAACATCCATGCGCTTTCCGACCTCTTGAACAAGTTGATGAACTCGACTGATGATCCATTGATCAAGAGGTTCTTCTAGATGTTCGGTTGGATCAAACAACTTACCATCGAATTCCCACATATCAACTTCAGCATACATTGTAAAGAAATCAAACATATTCCAAATCATACTGAGTTTTCGCGCCACGTCACTTACGTCTTTATCCTGAAGACTATAATCCTCACCATTTAATAGCGGGCAGGATAGCAATAAAAACCGAAGACTGTCAGCGCTGTATTTATCCATCAAATCGTTCGGGTCGGTGAAATTGCCATAACTTTTACTCATTTTACGCCCATCATTGCCTGCGATCGTACCAGTAACAATTACATTCTTGTAGGCGTTGTGCCCGAATAAGCCAACGCTGACCGCATGAACGTAATAAAACCAAGCACGTACTTGGCCAACGTATTCAACAATAAAATCACCAGGGAAATTGGCTTCAAATTTTTCAACATTTTCGAATGGATAGTGAAACTGAGCAAATGGCATGCTACCACTTTCAAACCAACAATCAAGTACCTTGTCGATTCTGGAATATTTAACACCATCGATCTCAAATTTGACATCGTCAATCCACGGACGGTGGTAATCATCTAATTCTACTCCGGAAAGTTCTTTGAGTTCAGCGTAACTGCCAATAACTTTGACGTGTTCTTTGCCCTTCGAATCTACTCCCTTCCAAACTGGCATAGCCGTTGCCCAAAATCGATCGCGCGAGAGGTTCCAATCCGGAGCCGTTTCAATTGTTTTTTCAAAACGGCCGTGTTTAATGTGTTCTGGGAACCAATTTATGTGTTCGGTATTTTCAACCAGCATTTGAGTTCGTTGACTGTCGATGTCATAAAACCAACTTGGATGTGCGCGATACATTAAACGATTGCCGGTGCGTGGATTATGCGGGTATTCGTGTCGGATATATTCAATTTTCCAGACAATGCCACGATCATATAGTGTCCTAGCGATAGTTTTATTAATTCCCCAAACATCCTCACCTATCCACTCTGTCTCTGTAAATTTACCATATTCATCCAGCACGTGAACAACTGGAATTTTATTTTCTTGACCCAAAATAAAGTCATCTTCACCATAAGCTGGTGCAATATGGACAATACCAGTTCCGGAATCAGTTGTTACAAAATCGGCTGACCAAATTTTTTGTGCATTTTTACCACGATCCCCAAACAAAGGTTCATACGACTTACCTAATAAATCTTTACCTTTTATAGAACGTAAGATTTTATATTTCAGCCCTATGTGTTTTTCATCAGTCAGCACCGTATCAAGAGTCGTATCAGCCAATACAAAACGTTCGCCACTTTCCAATTCGACTTCCACATAATTCATGTCTTTATTGATGGCAATTGCTGTATTTGCAGGCAAAGTCCAAGGAGTTGTCGTCCAGACCAATAAAGTCATATCTTCATCTATCAATTTGAAATAAACATAAATACTGGGGTCGGTTACTTCAATATAAGCACCGGTATCCATAGTAACCTCAGCTTTTGATAGTGGTGTTGCCCATTGCGTGTCGTACATCAACACTTTTTCGCCTTCGTAAATCTTGCCTTTTTCGTAAAGCTCTTTGAAAGCCCACCAAACAGACTCCATATAGTCTTTGTCCATGGTTTTGTACCCGCCCTCAAAATCAACCCATCGACCGATTCTATCAACCGTATCTTCCCATTCGCCACTGGTTTGAATCATACTTTCACGAATAGTTGTAATGTAATCTGCTAAACTGATTTTTGTACCAATTTCATGCCGGTCTTTGATTCCAAGTTTCTTTTCAACGAAGTTTTCTGCGGGCAAACCATGACAATCCCAACCCCAGACTCGCTCAACTCGTTTGCCTTTCATAGTTTGATAACGTGGAACTACATCTTTGACAATGCTGGGAAGTAATGTGCCATAATGTGGCGAGCCACTAATAAACGGTGGACCATCATAAAAAACGTACGAATTATCAACTGGCCTAAAATCAACTGACTTTTCAAAAGTTTTGTTCTTTTTCCACTGTGCAACCAAATCTTTTTCGTATTCGACTGCTCGGCGTCTGGTTTCTGATTTGAATTTCATAAAAAGCAATTACCTATTTCTATTTAATAAATTTACTACTGCACATAATAACTAACCTCAGAAATTGTTGGAAGTGGCAAGCCGTTCCAGGTATTTTGCATAGTTCCATCATCACTCACGGCAATGATAGTTGGATAATCCACAATTCCATAAGTGCCACAAAAAAGTACACCATCTGCTGTATCGGGGTCAATTGTTTCTAATTCGTGACCTGTTTGGTGCTCAAAATCATGCAAAAAATCAGTGACTGTCCGTGTATAATCATGTTGTTCTTGATAAATTACAACTATTCGCATTATTATCCAATCAAACTTTATTTTTCTGTTCTCGGCGTTGTTCAAGAATCTTTACGAAATCATTTAATGTTTTAAATTTATGAAATACACTTGCGAATCTAACATATGCAACCTCATTACGTACCAACAATTCATCTAATACCTTTTCGCCAATCTGTTTAGATGTTATTTCATTCTCGCCAATTGCATACAAGGAATCCTCTATATCGGATATCATTTCTTCAACCTCTACTTCAGAAACAAAAAATTTACCAACTGAACGTTTTATTGCAATTAACAATTTCTCTCGATCAAATAATTCTCTGGTGCCACTTGTTTTTATGACTGCTAGATTTGGCCTTTCAATACGTTCATAGGTCGTGAATCGTTTCCCGTCAGGTGATTCGCGACGACGTCGAATAGTCACACCATCACTCACCTCGCGCGATTCTATTACTCGGCTATCACCAATATTATACTTGGCCATTATTATTTACTTTTCCTTGTCGTGCGATTTTTTGTTCTTTTTGCGCCTACGCAAGAATGCTGGTGTGTCAGACGCGTCATCATCTTCATTTGGTTGGTTCCAAATATTATCAGAATTTTCTTCGGCAAATATAGTGGCGGCTTCTGTGTGATCAAGATTTAAATCAATGCCACCAACGGTTTCGTCGGTAACTTGTGGTTTTTCTTCACCATCGTTGTTTACGACCGAATCTACAGTTTGTGAATGAAAATACGCTGAATCAAAACCAGTTGCTATAACTGTAATAATCAATTCGTCTTCCATTTCGGCTTTTAGAGTTGCACCAAAAATTATATTTGCATCAGGCGAAACAGCACTGGTGATTATCTCGGCCGCTTCCTGGATCTCGCTCATACTCATATCATAACCACCCGTAACATTGAACAGAACACCCTTGGCACCATCAATAGATACTTCAATAAGTGGAGATTCGATTGCTTGCTGTGCTGCTTGGACAGCCCTGTTCTCACCGCTTGCTCGCCCAATACCCATCAGTGCGGAACCGGCATTACTCATAATTGCCCTAACGTCAGCAAAATCAAGATTAATCAGGCCATGTTCTGTAATTAGTTCCGAAATACCTTGCACGCCCTGACGAAGTACGTCATCGGCAATTTTGAATGTCTCTAAAAGTGGAGTTCGACGATCAATTGTTTGCAATAGCCTATCGTTAGGAATAGTAATCAATGTATCAACATGCTTGCCAAGTTGTGTGATAGCCCATTCCGCATTCTGACGACGTTTTTCGCCCTCAAAACTAAATGGTTTTGTAGCTACACCAACAACCAAAATACCAAGTTCACGAGCAATTTCGGCCACGATATAACCTGCTCCGCTGCCAGTTCCGCCACCAGCACCAATTGTTACAAACGCCATATCAGCACCAGTTAATACATCACGAATTTCATCACGTGATTCGTTGGCTGCAGCTTCACCAATTAATGGATCCGCGCCTGCACCCAAACCACTGGTCGTCGTACCTCCAAGATGTACTTTAATATCAGCTTTACTGTTATGCAAAGCCTGGGCATCAGTGTTCATAGCAATGAACTGTACTCCAGCTAAACCGGCATCTTTCATTCTATTAACAGCAGAACCACCGGCTCCGCCCACACCAACAACTTTTATGCTGGCAAATGTTTGTATATCGCTTGGTTTTAATTCAGGCATTATATCTGCTAGTCTCCCTTTTCATTTTCATAATCTAGTATAACACTTGAGTGAAAAAACACTAGGTTCTAAAACGACCAATTAATTTAGAAAATACACCCGCTCCACTCTTAAGCGCATTTTTACCACTAAATTTACTATTATTTTTTGTACTAATATTTGATTCAGAATCGATCAACATTAATCCAACAGCAGTTGCAAATTGTGGCTTATCAATATCGTCAGCAACTCCTCCAAAACCACTTGCAAGTCCAACTTTAGCCGCCAGACCTAATGATTCTTTGGCATATTCAGTGATACCCTTTAATTGCGCCGTTCCACCTGTAAGTACAACGCCACTAGGAAGTTTACCGGCACGACCGGCACGAGCAAATTCTCTGTTAATTGCTTCGAACATTTCCTCTAAGCGAGCTTCAACTATTTCATCAATATCCGCAGTTGAAAAGCTAAATATTTCACTGTTATGTTCTAGACTAATACCAGATGAATCACGACTAGAAACTGCTGACGCATGCTCTATTTTAAGTTTTTCAGCAATTTCTTGATCTGTTTTTAGTCCAATAGCCAGGTCATTTGTGATATTAATACCTCCAATTGGAATAACCGCAGTAAATTGTAAATCGCCTTCTTCGTAAATAGCAACATTTGTTGTCGAGCCACCAATATCAACTAATGCAACGCCATTTTCAATTTGTTGTTCAGTTAGTACAGCCCGAGCAGCCGCAACACCAGCAACAATAATTGACCGAGGTGTGACTTTGGCAGACTCAACTGCTTTTTGTAAGTTCAGTAAATTTGGTGTCAAAACTGATACAACGTGGGCGTCAATTTCCAGGCGCGTTCCAGTCATGCCAACTGGATTTTTTATGTTATCTTGTCCATCAAGTTTGTATGAATGCGGGACGACATCAAGTACCTCGCGATTTGCAGGCACCTTTCCAAGTGTTGCAACCTCTTCAATCCGCATAATGTCTTCGTCAATGATTTCATGATTCGCACTACCTACAGCAATCATCCCATCCGCATGGGTACTTAGAATATGAGTTCCATTTACACTAATTGTTGCAACATCAACTTGATAGCCGCTCATTCGTTCAGCCTCACCAAGTGCATCATCAATCGATTGAGCTGGACCAACTAGATTTACAACGTTGCCTTTGCGCATGCCACTATTTGGAGCCACCCCAACACCAACAATTGTCGGTACTCCAGTCGTACCATCAATATGACCAACCACACAGCGGACTGTTGTCGTACCAATATCAATCCCGACTGCATATTTAGAAGCTACTTCTTGCATATCATAAAGTATATCGCTAATATGGCATTTTGCCTAGAGATAGAAACTATAATTTTGTTAGGATTTCGACGCCATTATCTGTTATTAGCACAGTATGCTCAAAATGAGCTGCCAAACTGCCATCACGAGTACTTATTGTCCAACCATCAGCGTCAGTTTTAATTGCTTCTCCGCCTAGTGTGGCCATTGGCTCAATCGCAATCGTATCACCAGGAATTAATAAAACGCCAGAACCTTTTTTACCATAATTTGGAATTTCGGGTGACATTTGCATTTTTTGACCAATACCATGACCTACAAGTTCACGAATAATTCCTAATTTTCCTGCCGTCAGTACCAACTCGACTGCAGCCCCAATATCACCCGTATGGACCGAACCGTTGATAGCATCAATCCCAGCATATAAACTACGCTC
>CAIPOF010000066.1 GCA_903866605.1 uncultured bacterium
ATATTAGAAGTTGCAGCAATTGTGACTGATTGGGATTTCAAGGAAATTGACACTTATCACGGTGTCATAAAAAATAAAGTGTCTGATATCGATCAACGAATGGCGATGAATTCATCTTTTTGGGATAATAACGTTGGTTCAAAGTCGGCACTAATAAAACAAAATAAAACAGGTAAATCATCATCAAAAATCGAATCCGAATTGTTAACCTTTATAGCAAAGAATTTCAAACCTAATACTCCAATACTTCTGGCAGGGAATTCGATTCATGTCGATAGGCGATTTATAATTGCCAAATGGCCGAAACTTGATGCCAAGTTGCATTATCGAATGCTGGATGTCAGTGCCTGGAAAGTCGTGTTTGAGGGAAAAACTCGTAAGAAGTTTGCAAAACCTGATGCCCATCGTGCACTTGATGATATACGAGGCAGTATCACTGAACTTCAGTATTATTTAGCAAAATTAAAATAGTGCTACAATAAATTTACAATGAAGAGTTTTAAACGTCGGAATAATCAACGAAAATGGTTGGTTGTTCTAGCATGTATTTTTATCATCTTTGGCTCTGGCTCAGTAACGATATTTTGGATTTCCAAGGCTAGTGCACCATCAAGAAGTCATATTCCAGTAGCTAAACCGATACCACAACCAAAATCAATTTCATCAAATATTCTGTTTTTGGGTAATACATTCTGGGGTCGGTACATTAATGATTGGTCGATGGCTAGTCCACTGAAATATGAGTATCCATTTTCGCGACTGAATGAATTTAATCGCGATAAATATGATGCCTGGATTTCGGGATTGGAATGTCCGACCGCAGCGGGAGTTCATATGACCTCAGCCGAAATGGAACAAGCCCTGCAATTTAATTGTTCACCAGATTATCTGCCTAACGCCGCTAAATGGTTTACAGCCTTTACCCTAGCGAATAATCACACTGACAATCAAGGCGTCGAGGGATTCGCCGAAACTCAGCAACAACTTGAGAAAAATGGTATCCAATATTTTGGTAATTATGATCCAAAAGTGACAGATGATATCTGTGAAGTCATTAGTTTGCCAGTCACAATCACCAAAGATAACAGCACGACAACAAAAGGTAAACTACCAGTTGCAATGTGCGCCTATCATGGCGTATTCCAAATTCCACCAGACGAATCTGTTGCAGCAATGAAAAAATATAGTCAGTATATGCCAATAATTGCCATGCCACACATGGGGGCCGAGTATAAATCTGAACCAGATCAAATAAAAACTGACTTTTATCGAAGTTTAATTGATGGTGGTGCCGATATGGTTTTAGGGGATCATCCACATTGGATACAAACCAGTGAAAGTTACAAGGGTCATTTAATTGTTTATTCCATGGGCAATTTTATGTTTGATCAGCAGGATACGCCTGAAGTTGTGCGTTCAGCAGGTATTAATGTAGTACTAAAAACTGATGGATCAGACTCAGCAATGTTAAAAAAATGGCTGGATTTGGGTGAAAAATGTGGCACCTACAAAGATAACTGTTTAAAGCAAGCCGAGCAGCAGAAACTGACAAAACTTGCAATTAATTATCAATTTGGAGTTGTCGGCACTAATGATGGCGACAAAATTGCAAAACCGGCTACGCCCGAACAACAAACCAGCATTTTGGAACGATTAAAATGGCAATTTACAATTAACCAGTTGCAGCCACCGTATAGTAGTCTGTAGAATAGAATGATGACTCATAAGGAACTACATGATTATTTGCTAAGTTTTCCTAACGTTTGGCTTGATTTTCCATTTGGTGAAGAAACTTCGGTTTATAAAATTGGGCATGCTAAAACAGGTGGTGGCAAAATGTTTGCGTTAATTGCCGAAAACAGTAAACCTCTTCGAATAAGTTTAAAATGTGATCCATTGCTGGCCGAAAAACTCCGTCTAGATTATGAAACGGTTTTGCCTGGTTATCATTTGAACAAAAAATATTGGAATACAATTATTTGTACAGGTCAGGTTCCTGACGATGAGCTAAGGGGTTTTATTACACACAGCTACAATCTTGTAACTTTCTAGAGTAATTTAACTAACCGGTGAATTATAATCTGAAAATTGTTGCTGAATTGGTTCAAGGTTTTTTATTGCATTAGTCAAAAAAGTTTTTGTTTTTACACTCTTGGTACTGTCGTATATTTGACGCATTAGCGCCAAGATTTTTCCCAGTTGAGCACTCATTTCGATTGGATATTGACGATCATACTGTCCGTTTAATCGAAAATCTTCCAGGGTGGCCAGCATTTTTGTATTAGATTCGGCAGCAATTATACTTTTGTCGATATTTTTCGGTGAAATATTGTTAAGAGTTAAAATTGGTGCAAAATCGCGAGTGGTATTAGTTAAATAGAGGCTTAGGCTGCTATTAAGTGCTCGCAATTTCGTATTTTGAATATTCTTACTAGCTAGGGTAACCGTATTTGTAGTACTATCAATTCGAGCGGAAAGGGTTTTCATTGGTTTTGTGCCACCGGATAAACTGCTAGCAATCATAGCAAATATAAAAAAGATTAATACAATTACTAACGCAACTCCTACCAGCATGATCGGTTTTTTTAGTAACAAATCAAGCTTAGCTTTTTTATTTTTTGGAGCAATCTCGTTTAGGTATTCAGGAGATTCTGGATTTGGTTCTTTGGTTGTATCGTTTGTATCCATGTACTGTTAATTTAACCATAATCAACAAGAATATCAAAATCCTAGTCGCCATATTTTTCTGCTGGTCCAATATTGTTTTGAGTTATTCATTAACAGAGGTATAATAAATACGACATGCAAGACGCCAAAGAGGAAGTGCGAGCCCGTCTAAATATCGAGGACGTTATTGGTGAATACGTTCAGCTTAAGCGTGCGGGGCGAAATTTTAAAGGCATTAGCCCATTTACTAGTGAAAAAACACCAAGTTTTTATGTTAGCCCCGATAAACATATCTGGCATGACTTTTCATCCAACAAAGGTGGTGACATTTTTACATTTGTCATGGAAGTTGAGGGGTTGGACTTTCGAGCTAGCTTAGAACATTTGGCACGCAAGGCAGGTGTTGATTTATCGATGTATGACACCAAAGGTAGCCAGGAAATTGCCAGACGCAAAAAACGACTGTTGTTGGCTAATGAACTTGCCGCTAATTATTATCAACAAAGTTTAATAAAAAATCCACGAGCCGTGCAATATGTATTTGGAGATCGTGGACTTAGCAAACAAATAGTTACAGATTTTAAAATTGGCTATGCGCCGACAATTGGTAATGCCTTGACTCAGTTTTTAACAAAAAAAGGTTTTACTACCCAGGAATTATCGCAGGCAGGACTTGTCAACCGATTTAATACCGATTTGTTTCGTGGCAGAATGACGATTCCACTGATGGATGGTACTGGGCAGGTGATTGGGTTTACTGGGCGAATAATTGTCGATGATCCAAAGGCACCAAAATATTTAAATACACCGCAGACACTAATATATGACAAGGGTCGACATGTTTTTGGGCTGTCACAAGCAAAAGAGGCAATCAGATCAGATGATTATGCAGTAATTGTCGAAGGTAATTTGGACGTTATTAGTAGCCATCAGGTCGGTGTCGCACAGGTTGTCGCTACGGCGGGCACGGCTATGACTGAAAACCACCTGCGCGCATTAATTCGTTTGACGACTCACGTGCGTTTAGCCTTTGATGGCGACAAGGCTGGCCTGGCTGCAACCGAGAGAGCTATTCCGATTGCGCAAAGCGTTGGTATTGACCTGTCAATTGTATCGATGCCAGACAGCGCCAAGGATCCAGATGAATTAATCAAACAAGATTTAAAACTGTGGTTAAGTGCAATTGAAAAGGCTGAACCAGCTGTCGAATGGGTAATAAAACAATATTCTGTTCGAGAAGATTTAAAGTCAGCGGCTGGCAAACGTCGATTTACCACATCAGCACTTGATGTCGTGCGTATTTTACAAGATTCAGTCGAAAGAGAACATTACATTACAAAAATCGCTGGGCTTAGTGGCTCATCAGTTGATGCCTTGAAAGAAAAACTTGCGAATAGTGGTGAAAAAACTAAAAAATCATATAAAAATACCGCTCCACAATCTGAAATTATCCAAGACCCAGCCTATTATCAGGATAATCTGCTAGCCGTAGCACTAATTGACGATGCAACACATGATTTGTTTCGTTCTGTTGATATAGAAACATTCAATGGCGAAGAAAGACAAGCAGTAGTTAAATATATATTAGAAAATAGCGACAAAACCGTCAAAGATACGCCCGAGCAGTTGCAAAAATATGATATGTATGTAAAAATATTACTATTAAAGGCCGACGCTCGATATGCCGATTGGAACGATCAAGATCGTTACTTTGAAACGGCACGATTGCTCCGCCAAGTTGCCAAAGAGCACAAAAAAAAGCAAAAAGACATTTTAACTGAACAATTGCGCGATGCCGAGACTTTAGGTGATGACACCAAGGCAAATGACATACGCAAAAAACTCAATAAACTCATTAAGGAGATTAAAAGTGGTCAAAAGTAAAATTGACAAAGAAGATGTTGTCGCAAGTTCAGGTTTAGTTGATATTAGCGGTTTCCCACTTAGCGATATCGATGAACCAGCTCCTGACGAGCTGAAAGAGGAAGAAGAGGACGACGAAGATACCTTGAATAAGGGTCAGTACTTTGATGATGCAAGCGATGACAGCGTTCGACTTTATTTACGCGAAATTGGCAAGATTCCACTATTAAATTCTGCAGAAGAATTAGCATTGGCTAAACGTGTTGTTGCCGGTGAGAAAAAGGCCAAGGACAAAATGGCCGAGGCAAATATGCGTCTGGTTGTTTCGATTGCCAAACGTTATAGTGGTCGTGGACTTGATTTTTTGGACTTGATCCAAGAGGGAAATACAGGTTTATTACGTGCTGTTGAAAAATTTGATCCCGACAAAGGCTTTAAATTTTCGACTTACGCCACCTGGTGGATTCGTCAGGCGATTACCCGCGCGATTGCTGATCAGGCTAGGACGATTCGTATTCCAGTGCACATGGTAGAAACGATTAATAAATTGCTTCGCACCCAGCGTCGCATGACTCAAGAATTAAATCGTGAACCAACCATTGAAGAATTAGGTGTTGAACTAGAAATGGAACCAGACAAAGTTGAATACGTTATCAAAATTAAACAAGACATTACATCACTTGATGCCGGTGTCGGACGTGATGGTGAAGACGAAGATTCAGTCCTAGGTGATTTTATCGAGGATGGTGATGGCGTGACTCCCGAAGAGTCGGCAACACTCCAACTGTTAAAAGAACAAGTCCAATCAGTGCTTTCGACACTTTCAGATCGTGAACAAAAAATTGTTAAAATGCGCTTTGGTCTGGAAAATGGTAAAAGCCATACATTAGAAGAAGTCGGCCGCGAATTCGCCGTTACTCGTGAACGTATTCGCCAAATCGAGGCAAAAGCCTTAGCTAAACTTCGCAAACATAAAGACGCCAAAAAACTACACGAATAT
>CAIPOF010000067.1 GCA_903866605.1 uncultured bacterium
ATTACTATGACCCAGCATAGCTTGAACACTACGAATATCAGCACCATTCATCAGTAAATCGGTGGCGAAACTGTGTCTCATTGTGTGCGGACTAACGTGTTTTGTTATCCCAGCCATTCGTGTGTATTTATTTACAATGCGTTGTATGCTTCGTGCACCTAATCTTCGATAATCACCACTGTTAGTAGTCTCATTATTCCTACTATAGCTTATAAAAAGTGGTGGCAGTGAATCTGCCCTGGTCTTTAGGTAATTATTCACATATTGACTAGCGCTTTCGCTAATAAAAACTGGTCTATCTTTTTGACCTTTCCCACGAACCATAAATTCTCGCCTGGTTATATTAATGTGATCACGATTCAAATTTACCAGTTCAGATATACGCAGGCCACTTGAAAATAGTAGCTCAATGATTGCTCGGTCACGAAGTCCAATAGTTGTGTTAGTATCTATTTGTGAAAGAATTTGTTCAACTTCATCATAATGTAAAAAGGTTACCTGTCGACGGGATACTTTTGGCAGTTCAATTTTATTAGGCGATAAACAAGGTATATCACGTTTTGATAGGTAATTTAAAAATCCCCGTAATGCTATCAGATGATAGCTCTGAGTGATTGTAGCTAATTCGTCATCGTTGTTATTACTATAACGGTTTAGCCATAGTCTGTATTTTCTAATTATTTCTGATGTTATTTTATCTACAGTTATATCATTAGTAAATTCAACAAATCTCTCTAGATAAAGAGTATAGTTTTCGGCAGTATGGGCTGAGCGACCACCTTCGACTTCAAGGTGCTCGATGTAGTCATGTATTAATTCCGACATATACATAGTACAAGCATAGCGCATTTATTATAAATTTGTAATTTCATTGGGCGTGTTATATATCGTTAAGGATATTATTCGCATGATTTGTTATAATAGTAAAAAATAATGAAGGAGTATATGTGAGCAACCATCCAGCAGTCAACAAAATAAGATTCGAACGTACATTTTGTATGATAAAACCCGACGGAGTAAAAAGGTCGTTAATCGGTGATATCATTAGTAGATTTGAGAAATCAGGATTAAAAATTGTAGCAATCCGTATGTTTACTCCAACTGCCGATCAGGTCAGAAAACACTATCCAATGAGCGATGAGGCTTGGGTTATGCGTCTGGGAGAAAAAAGTCTGAGTGCATTTGAAGGAATTGACGCTGAGGCCATAGATGTATTGGGCACAATTGATAAATCAGAGATTGGAAAACGTGTTTCTGAAAGTCTTGTCCAGTTTATGACGTCAGGTCCTGTCGTTGCAATGGTTATTGAAGGCATACAGGCAATTGATATGGTACGCAAAATTTGTGGTCATACTCTGCCATTTAAGGCTGATGTTGGCACAATTCGTGGCGATTACTCTGTAGATAGTCCATCTGTAGCAAATGCCGATTTTAGGGCTATTCATAACCTTGTTCATGCAAGCGAGACACAAAAAGAAGCAAAAAATGAGATTGAATTGTGGTTTGGCAATGATAAAATTCCTAGCTATGATCTTGGATCCGAAGCAATCATGTACTC
>CAIPOF010000068.1 GCA_903866605.1 uncultured bacterium
GAAATATTTTTTTGTTTCATCAGCGATTGGCAGTATTCATTATTGCCAGTATTAGTATTGTAGATATAATAACTAATCGAAACAGTTGCAATCACTGCAACAGCAATCCATAGCGCAATTATTATATTTTTATTCATCTGTTTTCTATACATGAAACTATTATATAACAGTAATTTTTAATTCTAAATGATTTGTATCTATCAAATAATTTATTGGATGAATTTATAGTTCAATGAACATTCGGTAATGTATAATAACGAATAGTATTATGATAAAATTATTTACAGATGATTATTAAAATTAACAAAAATGCTTCTGCCTTCACCATCGTTGAACTACTAGTCGTCATAGTAGTAATCGGCATTTTAGCAGCTATTACCATAGTGGCCTATACCGGTATCTCTCAAAAAGCCATTCAATCATCACTTCAATCCGATCTAACTAGTGCTCAAAATCAATTAAAACTTTATCAAGTTGATAACATGGCCTATCCTAATTCAGTAATCGATTGTCCAACCCCGACTGCTGGTAATGGTAATATCTGTCTTAAATCAAGCCCTGGCAATAGCTATTCTAACTATTCAGCTAGTAATTCCACAAACCCACAAACCTTCACACTAACTGTCTCCAACGGCAACATCAGCTATGTTATTACAAATAATACCAGTCCTGCTTTAGTTTCAGCCCCTACATTTTCAGCTTCAGGCGGTACTATTACTTATACTGACTCTAGTGGCCAGTATCCAAGATATAGCCCAGCATATACAGGTGGATATACTGTCCACACCTTTACGAGTAGTGGGACATTTACGGCAAATGGCACGACAACAGGTTTAGTACTTGTTGTTGGCGGAGGAGGCGGTGGTGGAAAAGCGACTGGGCAAGCGGCAGGCGGTGGCGGTGGCGGTGGTGTAGTTTATAACACAGTTGCCTTAACAGGCAGCATAAATGTTGTTGTTGGACCTGGTGGCAATGGAAAGGCGGGTGGGGGACCTTCTGGCTATGGAACTGGTGGATCAGGTGGAAGTAGTAGTTTTGGAGGTTTAATTGCCCAAGGCGGTCTTGGGGGAGTTGGCGGAAACATTTCGAGTGTTGGTGGTAATTCTGCTAGCGGTTATATAGGCGCTACTAAAAACAATATTGACAGCACAGGTGGCGGTGGCGCTGGCAATAGTTCAAACGGGGTAGGAGATCAAAGTGGTCTAGGCTCATCATTTAGTATCTCTGGAATATCTTCTACATATGGCGTTGGTGGTCCAGGTGGTATCCAAGCTGCTAGGAATGGTTATGATGGAACTTCTAACACTGGGAATGGAGCTCAGGGTGGTTGTCAGAATGTTAGTGTTTTGGATTATGATGGTGGCCAAGGCGGTTCTGGGGTTGTTGTAGTGACTTATCCTACGGATGGGACTGTTTCGAATACTGGTGGCATAATTACTCACGATGGTTTATATACAGTACATACATTTAATTCCAGTGGAGTTCTATTAATTAACAGTGGTTCAGTAAATGCTCAAATACTTGTAGTTGGTGGCGGTGGCGCTGGAGGATATAGAGTTGGTGGTGGCGGTGGCGCTGGAGGATTGAAACTACTTCAGAATCAACAGCTATTGGGAAGTTATATTGTCACAATAGGGTCTGGAGGTATACCATCCTCAGATCAATATACGGCAGGTGGAAATGGTGGGGCATCAAGTTTTGGGGCACTTGCAACATCTCCTGGAGGTGGTGGTGGTGGTTCATTAGCAAGCCAAACTGGATTGACAGGAGGTTCTGGTGGCGGAGGTTCATATGGTGGTGGTGGCGGTCTTGGAACATCAGGCTATGGATTCAGTGGTGGCATAGGTTTATCATATCCAGGCCAAGCACCAGGTGGCGGTGGTGGTGGTTCAGGCGGTTCAGGCTTTAATGGTACAGCATCACCTCTTGCGGGTGGAAATGGTGGTCTTGGCACATCAATCGGTATTGTTATTGCTTCATCTCCGCAATATTACTCGAGTGGTGGTGGTGGTGGCATGGCCGATAGTCCAGGAGGAGTAGCTAGTGATGGTGGCGGAGGGCGAGGTGGAGCTGTCGGTGGTGCAACTAGAGCATCAGGGACTGCAAATACTGGTGGTGGTGGTGGTGGTGGTGAAGACTACACAGCTGGCGGCGCAGGTGGTTCTGGAGTTGTGATTATTAGATACCTCACCCCGTAATTATTTTAACTTTTTTATTAAAAACACCCAAAATTAAATAGGGCATTTCAAACAGGAGTTTCTTGGTGGGACATCGAGTCAGATTTCCGAACTATAAACATATACAATAATGTATAATCATAAGTAATATGTTCAGGTTAACCAAAAATCAATCTGCCTTTACTATCGTCGAACTCCTAGTAGTAATAGTCGTAATCGGTATTCTAGCCGCCATAACATTAGTTGCCTATAACGGTATATCTAGTAAAGCTATTAATTCTAGTGTTAAATCAGATATAGCTCAAGCTTATAAACAACTAGAGATTTCAAAAACAACTTCAAGTATTGATACATACCCAGTAGACCTAAATGCTGCTAATTTAAAATCAAGTAATGGGACAACCTATACCTATTATTCAGATTCACCATATAAAAGCTATTGTCTAGCTGCGACTAATAGCACAACAGTCTATTCAGTATCTAGCTATAATCCAACAGCAATTGCAAGCGGTTGTTTAACTAATGGTTTAGTCGGTAATTGGACACTTGATAACACGACAGGCATAACAGACCAATCAGGGCTAAACAACAATGGCACAGCCAATGGAGGAATAGCTATTGGTACGGCTACTAATCATTTAGGTACAGCTAATAAGGCTACTAGTTTTGATGGAGTGGATGATTATATTAATAGGAATTACCCAACTAATATAGGCAACGCAGATGCGGTAACTGTTTCATTATGGGCCAACCTAAGTAGTCTATCAGACAGTGGTATTCTTAGTAAATATGATAATTCCGGTGTGTGGAGTTATGTCATCTGGTATCAATCGGGGTTATTGAACTTTCGGGCTGGTTGTCAAAATAATAATTGGCAAACAACAATAACATCAACATCAATAACACAAATAAACACTTGGTATCATATCGTAATAACTTATGACAGAATAAATATGTATATTTATGTAAATGGTATACAAGTATCATCAAGAAACGAAAATAGAGCAATGGGGACAGTAAATGCTTATCCTCTAATAATGGGGTCTGTCAGATATAACGGGATATCAGTTGGCGGCTCTCCGCCAGTCGTTGGTTATCTCAATGGTCTCATGGATAATGTTCGCATCTATAATCGAGCCTTATCTCAAACTGAAGTAATAAACCTCTATAACTCTAATTGATTTATATTGCTTATGCCTGGCGAGACAACGAGTCGAATTTACGAATCATTAACATTTACAATAATGTATAATCATAAGTAATATGAACAAGAAATTAGATATGCTATTTACTAAATACCACCTACCATCTACTAATCCTGCTTTCACTATCGTCGAACTCCTAGTAGTAATCGTAGTGATAGCCATTCTCGCCGCTATAACCATAGTCTCCTATACAGGCATCAGCAGTAAGGCTGTTTCTTCAGCCCTACAATCCGATCTAAGCAATGCCAAAAAGCAATTAGCCTTATACCAAGTAGACCATAGTGCCTATCCCACATCTCCACTAACTATCACTGGCAATACCTATTGTCCATCAGACGACACCAAGTACTGCTTTAAAGCTAGCTCAACTAATAGCTTCCCAGGCTATTCAGCCTCTAACTCATCTAATCCTCAATCCTTCTTACTAATAGCCAGTAACAGTCCTACATCAAACTCAAACAGTCTAGTCTACAAAGTAACTAATACTACAGCTCCAACCCAAGTACTAGCTAACATGCAACCAGGTGTCACACCAGGAGCTATCCTAGAACTAAATGCCTCTAAAGCTAACGGCGGTACAACACCTGGCATTAACAGCCCACTTACTACTACCTGGGCTGATACTAGTGGTAATGGGAATAATGGGACGCTAACTAACTTTGCTGGTACTACGGCTAGTGGTTGGGCTGGAACGGGAACTATTGGAGATCCTTATAGTGCAGTGTTTGATGGGGTGAATGATAGGGTAGCTACAACGGTTAGCGACATGAATTCGCATAATATTACACTTGAGGCATGGGTTAAGCTTACTGCTGTGAATAGTAGTAAAGGCGTACTTATTCTTGGAGCCATGGGAGGCTTGTTTGATTGGTATAGTGGGTACCTCGATGCTTTAGTCTGGGGTGTCGGGACACCTGATTACAGAGCAGTACATATTGCAGTTGCAATGAACGATAATTCCTTACATCACATTGTCGCTACAATTGGACCACAATACATGCGTTCATATCGAGACGGTGTTTATAAAGGTCAGGTGGATATTGTTAATGGTTTTTCCATAAACGATGCTGGTTCTATTGTAGAACTTGGGTCGCGACAAGGTGCGGCATGGTGGAACGGAGCTCTTCCGCTAGCGCGTGTATATCCATTTATTCTTTCTGACTCACAAGTTGCACAGAACTACAACGTTGGACCTAACTAGTAATATATAATTTTTGTTTTATTTAATACACTAAATTATCTAACCCTAACAAAAAAAGAGGCAAAATACCTCTATTTTATAATGCTTATGCTTGGCGGGCTCCCGCCTGTCTGATAGAGCACCCTGTCTTTCTGACAAGAAGGCCAGGCATAATCGGGCAGGCGGCCGGATTATCGGCCTTGAGGCCTCTTCCGCTTGTTTATTCTGGTAAAATTAAACTTTTCCAGAATTTCACTGCGCTACACGACCCGGCGATCCACTCGCTTCGCTCGCTATCACCGGCACAAGTCCAGACGAACTGGCAAATTAAATAGCCCACCAGATGGTGAACTAATTAATTTGGCGGGCTCGGCCGGATTTGAACCGGTGATCTCCTCCGTGACAGGGAGGCGTGATAACCCCTTCACTACGAGCCCGTACTTCGAGTGAACTTTAAACATCTTAACAGTTTTTATCTTACAGCGCAACAGATAAGCATCGTTTATTTTGTGCCCTTAGAATGATATAATGATTTACGATCAACTGAGTGCCGCTGTAGCTCAGCTGGTAGAGCGGCGCTTTCGTAAAGCGTAGGTCTCCGGTTCAAATCCGGACAGCGGCTCCAAAATTTAACAGAACAATACGTAAAATGTTTAGGTACCAAATTCATGAAAGAAACTATAAAGAAATCATTAAAAATATTAATCGCTGATAGGTATTTGTTAGCGATAATTTCATTTATGATCATTTTAGCCATAGGTCTATCAATTTTTATTGGGTTATCGATACACCCTAGTGATAGGCAGTTAGTATCTCATTATTCTGCCTTTGGAATCACGCATTTTTATTTCGATCAATGGTTCTACTTACTAACATTTGTGGCTTTCGAGGTTGTAGCCGCCGTGTTGCATTCCATTATTTCGTTTAAATTGTTAATCACTAAGGGTCGTTCGCTAGCTGTTATGAACGCCTGGTTTGGGGTAGGTATTATATTGATGGGATTTGTCGTGATGTTAACAATACTGAGATTACAAATATTATTATAGAAATATGATTAATCTAGAAATTCCTGTAGGAAAAAGAACTTTAAACTATAGATTATTCGAGATGTTACCAGCTTTTTTAAGTTACGGTGCACTTGTTTTACTTGTTGTTCTATCTTTGATAAGTCCAACCTTGGCTGCCGTTTATTTACTTGTTGTTATAATTACATTATTAGTCAAAGCTATTGGTATCGCTTTTCGCACGATTCAAGGTCATAAAAGATTAGAATCAGCAGAAAAGGTCGAATGGAATAAACGCCTTGCAGATTTAGAGGATCCACAGGGTTCATATGAAATTATGCGCCATAGTCAATCAAGTATGTTTGGTGCATTTGATCATATTGAAAACCTTCGTTTAATATCAGCAGATGTTGATTCATTCCCTAGGCCATCACAGATATTTAATGCAATAATTGTTGCTACCTATAATGAGTCTTACGATATTTTAGCCCCAACTATTGATGCGGTAGTTAAAAGTACATATGACAATAAAAAAATTATTTTAACACTGGCATATGAAGAACGAGGCGGTGAGGCAACAAAAGCAACGGCACTGCGTCTTCAAAAGGAATTTGGTGACAAGTTTTATGCTTTTCATATAGTCGAACATCCTGATGGTCTCCCTAATGAAGTTATCGGAAAAGGTGGAAATATTACTTATGCTGGATTTTTTTTGAAGAAATGGTTAGACAAAGAGGGGATTGCAGCAAAAGACGTTATTGTTACGACACTTGATTCTGATAATAGACCGCACTCAACCTATTTTGATTATGTGACATATGAATATATTGTCCACGAAGATCGTAAACACCTGTCATACCAGCCAGCATGTCTTTTCTTTAATAACATTTGGGATGCACCAGCTCCAATGAGAGTTATTGCAACCGGTAATTCGTTTTGGAATATTATTAGTTCAATGCGACCTCATACACTTCGTAATTTTGCTTCGCATTCGCAACCAATGGATGCACTAGAAGAGATGGATTTTTGGAGCACACGTACTATTGTTGAAGACGGACATCAGTATTGGCGAAGTTATTTTTATTTTGGTGGAAATTATTCCGTTTTACCGATTTATGTGCCAATTTATCAGGATGCAGTACTTAGTGATACATTTTTCAAGACCCTAAAGGCACAATTTCTGCAATTACGAAGATGGGCATATGGTGCGTCTGACGTTCCATACGTGGCAGTAAGGATATTTACGCGTAATCGTAATGTTCCATTAGTCGGAGGCCTTGCAAGGCTTCTTAGACTGCTTGATGGGCACGTAACGCTTGCTAGCGTGTCAATTTTAGTTGCCGTTGGTGGATGGGTACCATTATTATTAAATAGTGAGGCAAACAGAAGTGTTGCGGCCCATCAATTGCCAGATGTAGTAAGTACAATTCAACAGATTGCACTTGTTGGACTTTTTATTACAATTTTTCTTGCTTTTAAAATGTTACCACCCAGACCAGAACGATATAAACGTACTCGAACTTTTTGGATGCTTGCTCAGTGGGTATTGATGCCAGTTACGGCTATTTTGTATAGTTCAACTGCTGCACTATACTCTCAGGGGCGATTGTTTTTGGGACGTTATTTAGATAAGTTTGATGTTACGGACAAGGCGACTCATCAATCTGTTGCTCGGGCCAAGCAACAGAGCAATAAAAAGCATCTGTTCAGATCAAATACAAAATAGGCTAAAGCAACAATAAAATAGCCCCCGTTACACCATAACGGAGGCTATTGATTTGGAAAAGTATCAAATGAAAATTCGAGTTTATTCTAACGTACGGACACGAACTTCACGTTTAACTTGCTCAAGGGTTTTATCGTACTCAAAACCCAACGAAAAACGTTCTAATTTTGATGCTGTATTTTTATTTTTGATCTGTTCACTTTGGTTCATGGTGTAATATTAGCATAAACAGCAATCAATGTCAATAGAGCGTTAGCATTAACAATATACTAACCATGATATAATAATTCGATATAAATACAAAAAACCTGGGTGGAAAACCTGTTTAAATTGTGGGAAATAAAATAATCACTCTTACCAAAGTGATTATTATCTACTATTTACTAACTACCATCTACTATCTGTGGTGGGTCCTAGAGGATTCGAACCTCTCACCTCCACAACGTCAATGTGGCGCTCTAGCCAAATGAGCTAAGGACCCTGATAGTCTCAAGTGATACAAATCATCATTATTTGGAATGTTCTCTGAGCTTCAAAACAATATTTTTGTATTCGACTTATCAACGGATATGTCTCATTCAAAGAACTTGTGTTTTGTCCCTCCAGATAACCGCCCCAAATCATGACAATTTGTATCGCTTGGACTATATATTAGAATAACAAAATAGAGGTGGTGGTGCAAGAATATGTTATTATTATTGGATGAATGACGAACAACTTCACTTGATGCGACATAGTATGGCCCACATTACAGCTGCAGCGGTTCAAAAACTATGGCCCGATGCAAAGTTCGGTGTTGGACCGGTCGTAGACGACGGATTCTACTATGATATAGACCTCGGTAAAACTAAAATATCAGAGGTAAATTTTCCAAAAATTGAAAAAGAAATGCGACGAATTATTGAGTTCGGTGATACTTTTGATAAAACCGAGATTCCAATAGATGAGGCTATCTCATGGTCGAAGGAGAATAAGCAACCCTACAAAGAAGAATTGCTAAATGATCTAAAACGCTCTGGCACTACTGTTGCAAAGGATTTGGATATAGAAGAATTAGGTGTGGTTACGGAAGGTGAATCGGCGATTGACAGTGTGACATTCTATAAAATTGGTACTTTTATGGATTTATGTCGTGGTCCGCATCTGAAAAATGCCAAAGAAGTTACCGGAGTGTTCAAGTTGATGCGTGTAGCGGGCGCTTACTGGCGTGGCAAAGAATCAAATCCCCAGATGCAACGGCTTTACGGAGTTGTTTTTGCAAATCAAGGTGATTTAGATAAGTATTTGGAACGAATGGCACAGGCAAAACTTCGTGACCATCGTCGCTTGGGTAAAGAACTTGATATATACACAACATCTCCTTTGGTGGGGACTGGTTTGCCGCTATTCACTCCTCGTGGAACAGTATTGCGTGATATTGTTTCACAGTATTCAAATCAGATTAGGATTGGTTATGGATTTGAAAAAGTCTGGACTCCTCATATTACAAAAATTGACTTATATAAAAAGTCAGGTCATTGGGATAAGTTTGGTGAAGAATTATTTCTAGTTACCAGTCAAGAAACAGATGACAAAATGGCCCTAAAACCCATGAATTGTCCTCATCATGCTCAAATTTATGCCAGTCGTCCCAGAAGCTATCGGGATTTACCTATTCGCTATCTAGAGACAACAACAGATTATCGTGATGAAAAGACTGGTGAATTGGGTGGTTTGGATCGTGTTAGGTCATTAACCCAAGATGACAGCCATGTTTTTTGTACTCCAGATCAGGTAGAGGGCGAGATTAGCAATTTATTAGCGACCGCAAGTGAATTATATTCAACTATTGCAATGAAATTGCGTGTGAGATTGTCATATCGTGATGATAGCGATGCGTATCTGGGCGAAAAATCATGGTGGGAATCAGCCCAGGCACAATTAAAAGCTGCTGTCATTGCTAACAAATTGGAATATTTCGAAGAAGACGGCGAAGCGGCCTTTTATGGTCCTAAAATTGACTTTATGGCTACGGATGCTATTGGTAGAGAGCATCAGGTGGCGACAGTTCAACTTGATTTTGTTCAACCAAGTAGATTTGAACTGCAATATATCGATAACGAAGGTAATCCACAAATGCCTTTGATGATCCACTGTGCAATACTAGGTTCAATCGAACGATTTTTGAGTGTTTTTATTGAACATACTGCCGGTTGGTTCCCATTTTGGGTAGCTCCAGAACAAGTACGTATTCTAACAATTAATGATACTGTTTTAGATTACGTTTCTGAAATTAAATTAGTTTTAGAGAAAATATTATTGATGAAACCTGTTAAATATAATGAAATTCGATTTAGTATTGATGATAGAAACGAATCACTAGGCAAAAAAATTCGTGAAGCCTCAAATTGGAAAATCCCAGTTCAGATAATTGTTGGTCCAAAGGATAAGGACGCTAGAGAGGTCAGCATTCGTACTAGGGATGGAGAAGAAAAGATCAAACTAGATAATCTGGCTGAATATATACAGAAATTATAAACTATGTCTAAAAAAATTGACCAAAAGCTACCACTTGTTGTTATTGTTGGTCCAACTGCTAGCGGCAAGACTTCACTAGCTATTGATATTGCAAAACGATTTAACGGTGAAATTATATGTGCCGATTCAAGATCAATTTATAAAGGTGCGAGTATTGGAACCGCCAAACCAAGTTGTAATGAACAAAAAATAGTACCACATTGGGGTTTAGATTTAATCGAACCAGGGGAATATTATTCAGTATCAGATTTTAAATCATACGCCAATCAAAAAATAGATGAGATTAGGTCACGTGGGCATATCCCGATGCTAGTTGGTGGTACTGGGTTATACATAGATGCGGTAATTTTTGATTTTCAATTTGGCGTAGCGGCAAATAATGAATTACGGATACAACTTCAGGAAACGCCGATTAGTGATTTAAATGATTATTGTAAAAAACACAATATTAAAATGCCCGAAAATAGTAAAAACAAGCGATATATAATTCGTGCCATAGAGAATAATGGAAAATCTTCCGATAAAAGGAAAACACCAATAAATAATTCAATCATTGTTGGGATAACTACAGAAAAATCAGTTCTTATGTCTAGAATTTCCCAGAGGATTGAACACTTATTCGAAATGGGTGTAATAAACGAAGCCGTCTCGTTAGGGGCTGCCTATGGTTGGGATAACGAAGCTATGAAATCAAATATTTACCCTTTAATTCATTTATACGTTGATGATTCAATGTCTTTAGATGAAGTTAAATCAAAATCGGTTACTCTAGATTGGCGTCTTGCAAAACGTCAGATAACTTGGCTACGTCGTAATAAATTTATTCAATGGTTATCGATTAACGATGCAAAACATTTTTTGATCGACAAACTCGCCAACTGTGATTAACCATGGTATTATTAGGGTACCAAAGTTATTCGGAGGGAGTAAATGATTGATGCATTATTTGGCTCAAAAACACGTGTAAAGTTGCTACATCTTTTCCTGAACAATCCAGGTCAATCTTTTTTTGTGCGTGAGATAACTCGAAAAATAGATGAACAAATTAACTCTGTGCGTCGCGAATTATCAAATATGCTTGAGGTTGGCATAATAACCAGCGATAGCTCTGACAATAAATTATATTATCAAGTAAACCAAAGATACGAGTATTATGTTCCATTAAGGGCAATATTTGGAGATAGTCCAAAAGACGCAATAGAATCAACCACAATGTCTGATGACTCAAACATTAGTAACTATACTTTGATGTTAAATGATATTACAGGTTTACGCCTTGCAGTCTTATCTGGTGTATTCATAGAAGGTTCTTCCACCGCCGTAGATATATTACTGGTTGGTAATATTGCACCAGAAAAGATAAAAAAATTGATAAAAAATATAGAGAAAAGTGAAGGTCGCGAGATTAATTACTGCGTGTTAGTATATGATGAGTTTTATTATAGATTAAGTGTCCGCGATCGTTTTATAACTGAAATCATTAATGGTAAAAACAAGATAATTATCGACAAAGATAACATAATTAAAAAAGATTAGTGGAGAAAATGAAAAAATAATGTTTGAAATCGAATACAAAGGCGGAAACTCGGTAATAATTAGCACAAAAAAAGCAAAGCTTGTGGTAGATCCAAAAATATCGATAGTTGGCCAAAAAGACGTATCCACCAAAGGTGCAGTTGAAATAGTAACCGAAGATAGATTTTCAGTAAAAAATCCCGACATTACATTGCTGATTAACGGTCCTGGTGAATATGGAGTTGCAGATTTTGATATTCTTGGGATTCCAGCTAGGCGCCATATTGACAGTGAGAATGAAGGCTTAAAGACTACAATGTATCGGGTTGAAGTAGGTGATAGTCGTATCGGTATAGTTGGAAATATTGATCATATATTATCAGATGAGCAACTTGAACAATTGGGTGTGTTGGATATACTAATTATTCCTGTTGGTGGAGGAGGCTATACACTCGATGCAGCAGCTGCAGCTGGCTTGGTACGTATGATTAGTCCAAAGGTTGTCATACCAGTTCATTATTCCGACAAGCAACTTAAATACGAAGTCCCACAGGATGAATTGAGTCTATTTGTTACAGAATTAGGAGCACCTGTTGAAGTGACGACAAAATTCAAATTAAAGCAGCCATTGGCTCTACAAACATCTTTGGTAGTTGTCGAAATTACTCGAAGCTAATCGACGAATTTTGCAATTTTAAATTCTATATTTATCTGTGGGCGTCCAAGATAAAAAATTATGCTAGAATGCCTTTTTTCTTTAGTGTTCGAATTGCATTGGTGCTAAGAACCATTGTTATTTTTTGTCCGTCAATTTCAAAAGTTTTCTTTTGTAAGTTGGGTTTGAAGACTCTTTTTGTGCGACGCAAAGAGAAGCTTACATTATGTCCAAATTGTTTACCTTTTCCGGTTAATTCACAGCGTGCTACCATATTATTATTCCACTTATTTTTTTAATCTTTATCAGTATAGTGTTTTTTACCCCATACGTCAAGAGAGGAATATTCACTAATAGCTGATATAATAGTGACTATGGATACTAATATGGTCATATATATAATTATTGTTCTGGGAGCAGTTTTAATTTCGATGACATTTCATGAGGCAATGCATGCCTATGCTGGATATTGGCTTGGTGACGATACGGCAAAGTTATTAGGAAGACTAACCTTAAATCCAATTAAACACATTGATCCTTTTTTAACGATATTATTGCCCTTATTGCTAGCTATATCCGGAGGTCCAATATTTGGTGCAGCTAAACCAGTGCCGTTTAATCCTAATAATATACGTTGGGGGGAATGGGGAGCTGCAATTATCGCTATTGCTGGACCCATAACAAATTTATTATTAGCATTTATTCTATTTGGAATATCAGTATTAATTGGGAAACCTGTAAATTTTAACATTAGCCCTGTTGGTTATGGAGAAACAATACTTGCCGTTGGAGTAATGGTTAATTTAGGTTTTTTTATTTTCAATATGATACCCATACCTCCACTTGATGGTTCTCGAGTACTATACGCACTTGCCCCAGAATTTGTTAGACGTGGTATGGAGTCTATGGAGCGATTTGGCATAATAATTGTGTTTGCCTTAATATTAGTGGGAGGATCGACTTTTGGGATCGTATTCTCAGGAGTAATTACATTTTTCATACAACTTTTCGCTCGTATCTATGGATTATAAAATGGTATAATAGGTATGTCCCGGGGCGAACCTAGGCGTATATGATTTTCCTGAATATCATATAGATAGGGAGCTTTAATGATTCATCTCTGTTGAGTTGATTTGCGAGCACCCACCTTGCCTTTACGGTAGGGAATATCGTGCGTCGAAAGTAAACCTCGGGACTTTATGTTTGGAATAAATTAAATTAGTTTATTATTTCGTTATTTTGGTATAATCATTGGAGGTAGTTTATTAAGTGATCGCCCCTTAACAATTTTTTAAGAATAGTAATCTGATTGCAGGTTGCAATGCTCAAAAAGTTGCGAGGAGAGGAAAGTCCGGGCAGCATAGAGCACGACAGTCGTTAACGGCGACCGGGGGCGACCCTAGGGAAAGTGCCACAGAAACAAAACTACCCTACAGAGCCTTATAGCGAAGTAGGGAAAAGGTGAAAAGAGTGGGGTAAGAGCCCACAGTATGTTATGGTGACATAATATAATGGTAAACCCTGTCGGCTGCAAGGAGGTTTGCAAATAGGAGTGACTCGCTCGCAGACCGATATCCGCTTGATTTAGTAGGCAACTATTAAACTAGATAGATGATCATTCGCGACAGAACCCGGCTTATCGATAAACTGCCAACTTAAAACGACCACATTTTTATTAATGTGGTCGTTTTTTATGTGGGAAATTGCGGTTGTATATTATTTTGCTTCTTTTACAATTTCCTCAAAAGAATTAGGCTCACTAACAGCTAATTCTGCAAGTATCTTTCGATCAATTTGGATATTTGATTTTTTTAGATTAGCAATTAATTTTGCATATGTTGTGCCAAGATCTCGAGCAGCAGCATTAATACGAGTTATCCATAGTCCACGTAAATCTCTTTTTTTATTGCGTCGATCTCTATAGGAATATGATAATGCTTTTATGACTGCTTGTTTTGCAAGTCTATAAGACCTAGTTCGGTCATGTTGCATACCCTTAGCTTTTTTTAGCATTTTTTTGTGTTTTGCAGTTGCTGTAACACCACGTTTTACTCGCATAGTTTTTCTCCTTTTAGATGCCTAGTGCTCTTTTAACATTTTTTGCTGTAGAGCCATTGACGATTGTGGTAGTATTAATAGCTCGTTTGCGACTTTTACTTTTTTTTGCGAGCATGTGATTACCAAATGCACGACGACGTGTCAGTTTACCTGTACTGGTAATTTTGATACGCTTTGCAGTTCCTTTATGGGTTTTCATTTTTGGCATTATTTACTCCTTATTACTATACTCAGATTACGTCCGGCCATCTGAGGTTTTTGTTCAACTATAGCGATTTCTTCAAGTTGAGATGCTATCCGATTAATCATTTCGTATCCTAGTTCTTGGTGAGCCATTTCTCTTCCGCGGAAAAATATCAATATCTTTACTTTGTGCCCAACGCTTAGAAATTCTCTGATTTTTCGAAGTTTAATCTCGAGATCATTCGCACCAATCTTTAGACTCATACGCATTTGTTTTAGCTCAACCGTTTTTGCGTTTTTTCGGTTTTTTTGTTGCTCTTTCATCTTTTGATATTGGAACTTACCCCAATCCACAACTTTTGCAACAGGCGGACTGGCGTTGGGTGATATTTCTATAAGATCAACACCCGATTCCTCGGCTATTTTTAATGCGTCAGACAGACTCATAACTCCTAATTGGTCACCTTTTGGCCCGATAACACGTAACTGTTCAGCTTTAATTTCTTGATTTATTCGAATTAATTTACTGATCTTTTATCTCCTTAGATGTGTCATTTGACTGTTAGCTCGATAATTATTCTACCAGATATGAAACAGTAGTTCAAGTATATTATTATCCGCGATACTGCAAGGCTTCACTAATATGTTCAATTGACACATCGTTTTTGCCATCCAGATCAGCAATTGTACGTGCAATTTTTAAAATTTTAAAATAGCCACGGGCACTAAGCTTTAGTTGGTCAGTTGCCCTTAGTAGCAATGATTGTGCTTCGTTGGATAGGGGCACATACTTTTTTATATCTCGATTCGATAGGGAAGAGTTGTAAATAGTACTACTTAAATACCTATCATTTTGTGTTTTTATTGCTCTATTTATTGAGTCTATCGCAGATAGATGTTGCAAATTATTCAACGAATCTGTTTTAAATAGTGATTCATTTGAAACACGAGATACATTTACAATTAAATCTATTCTATCTAGCATTGGGCCAGAAAGTCTTTTTTGATAGGCAATAATCTGCGAATTTGTACACGAACATTCTTTTGTTTTGTCTCCATAATAGCCACATGGGCATGGGTTCATTGTGGCAACAAGCATGAAATCTGCTGGGTATGTTACATGTGCATTTGCTCTACTTACATCTATTTTTTTGTCTTCAAGTGGTTGCCGGAGCGCTTCAATTGTGGCCCTAGGATATTCAGGTAGTTCATCAAGAAATAGTACTCCTGTATGTGCCAAGCTTATTTCCCCTGGTTTTGGGTGATTGCCACCACCGATTATCGATACTATACTGGCTGTATGGTGAGGCGATCTAAACGGCCGAGTATTAATAATCTCACCACTTACTTTATTTGCAAAACTATGAATTTTTGTAACCGCTATAATTTCTTCTATTGATAGGCTAGGTAGTAGGTTTGATAATGCCTTGGCCAGCATTGTTTTACCCGCTCCAGGCGTTCCTGATAATAAAATGTTATGATGACCAGCTGCAGCGATGATAAGGGCACGCTTGGCTTGCTGTTGGCCTTTTATGTCATCTAATGTAGGGGGAATCAGATGAATATAGTCTGTTTTTAAATTATTCGCGGCATTGGGAATAATCAACATTTCTTTTTTAAGGTGTAGAAATAACTGCTTTAGCGATTTTACCCCATATATCTCTATGCCATCTATTAAACTGGCTTGTTCAATATTTTGAATTGGGAGGTATATACTTTTATATCCTGCTTGTTTTGCTTTTTGAGCTATGTTTATTGCACCTTTTATCGGACGAAGCATACCGTCTAGCGACAATTCACCCGCAAAAACAGCTGCATCTAGCTCTTCTTGCCTCAATTGACCACTAACGCAAAGGATGGCAAGTGCGATCGGCAGATCATAATGAGCTCCATCTTTTGGTAATTCAGCAGGGGCCAGATTAATGGTTATACGTTTTTTAGGAAATTCTAGAAATGAGTTAGTAATTGCACTTCTTACTCGTTCTCTGGCTTCATCAATCGCTTTATTGCCTAATCCGACAATCTGTAGCGAAGGCAAAGATTTCGTAGCGTCACATTCAACCTCTACAATAGATCCATCAAAGCCGAATGGGGCAACTGTTATTACTATGGCTATCATAAGCTTAATTTAAGCACGACTAGCTCATATACGCAATCTATGTTATAATTAACAGGTTACGTTGGGGCTGATTTAGCTTTCGACGAAGGGATTTTAACAGGTTATTTTGCAAGTCGAAGGTACTCGTTACGTACAAAATGTAATTGCAACATTAACTGCAAAAGCAAAAAGCTTTGTAGCTGTGATCGCATCTGCTTTCCAGCCACAGGCTCTAGCGACAGCTCGGGTTTAACCTGGGCCGTCACATCATCCAGTCGACATAGAGTTGGTGTGGTGTAATAAATATGTCGATTACTGATTCAGTGGGGAGCAACGCTTGATTAGGAAATATTATTGCGCGACAAATAGGGCATTTTTGGTCTAGCTTTTAGCTTTATAAGTCGTTAAAAAATAAGTCAGACTAAACTTGTAGATAAATAGTCAGTTACCTTTCGGACCGGGGTGCGATTCCCCGCAGCTCCACCAATTTTTGCATATAAAAAACAACCGCCTGCGAGGAACGGTTGTTTTTTTGTGGAGTTTTTATTGTCTGTTTGTTTTGGGCCTCTGCATAAGTTTTTTATTCAGAAGCTACCCCTATAATAATGCTATAAAGCGCTTGTGTCAATAAGATTATTAAAAATTGTCTAGTAATAAATACTACATGTGGATAAGTCTGACTATTACTTATCTTATTCAGCGTTCTGTGACTAAAGATAATGGATTGATGCGTACCAC
>CAIPOF010000069.1 GCA_903866605.1 uncultured bacterium
ACTGGACTTAGTGGAGCAGGAGAGATAATTGATGAGTTATTATTTGTGCTGTAGGTAGTAGTACCATTAGTAGCTGATAGTGTGTAAGTAGAAGAGCCAGTAGTACCGCTACTAGGCGAATAGGTAAATGTATTATTACTGCTTGGTTTTAGACAGTACTTGTTATCGACAGTTGGATAGGTTGGGCAGTTAGTGCCAGCTGGAATAACTGGGTAGACTCCATAGTCGGTGTAGTACATTTTTAATAGCTTAGACGAGTTAGTTAGATCTGATTGTAATGAGGCGACTGCAGCTTTGCTAGATATACCTGTATAGGAGACTATGGTGATGGCGGCTAGGATGCCGATGACTACTATTACTACTAGGAGTTCGACTATGGTGAAGCCCTTCGATTCGCTTCTTTCACTCAGGGTCTGGCGAGCTTTTGAGTAGGTAGTAGGTAGTATATGGTAGGTAGTAGAAGTAGGAAAAATAGCTTTTAATTTCATTAATTTGAACCTTATCATACAGTTAAATATATCACTCTCACCCTTGTAAGCGCAAGCTAGTATAGCAGACTAGCTACTACCTTACATCTACTAACTACAATATAACACTTACCTCTTTGAGAATTGTTCGCGTTTACGGGCAGATCGCAGACCGTATTTCTTGCGTTCTTTTTCGCGAGAGTCTCGCTTTAGGAATTCTGCTTTTTTAAGTACAGTACGAAGATCCGAGAAGCCAACAGTTATAGCTTTGGCAATAGCTAATTTGATTGCATCAACTTGTCCGGCAACCCCTCCACCTTTGACAACAACAGTAATATCAAAATCTTTTTGTTTGTTCACTTGTGCCAAGGGGTCAGTAATTTCTGCTAGATATGATTTGTTGTTATTCAAATAATCATCGGCAGGCTTATCATTAATTGTTATTTTGCCTTTGCCCTTATAAAGCCTGGCTGATGCAGTCGCACTTTTACGTCGCCCAAGACCATATAAATATTTTAATTCAGCCATTTTACATTACCTCAACTTTCGTAGGTGATTGCGCAATGTGAGTATGGTCTTCGCCTACGAAAACACGTAGTCTTTTCAGACGCTCAGCTGCTAGTTTATTATGAGGGACCATTCCTTTGACTGCCTCTTCAATGATACGCTCAGGAAATTTTTCGCGCATTTGTCCAAGATTTTTTTCTCTAATTCCACCCGGAAAACCTGAGTGGCGATAGTATTTCTTGTCAGTTTCTTTGGCGCCAGTTACAACTACCTTTTCAGAATTAATAACAACCACATAATCACCATTATCAATATGTGGAGTATAGGTTGGCTTATATTTACCAATCAAATATTTAGCAATTACGGTAGCGACTCGTCCCAGTGGTGCAGATGAAGCGTCGACAAGAAACCATTGATGATTTACATCGCCTTGTTTTTGTGAGTAGGTTTTTGAATTTATCATTTGGATTTGTCTCCTTTTGTCTGTGCAGATTCGGTCGGAGGAACTTGCTTTACGTCATCATTTTTTACTGGTTTATCAGCAATTTTATCTACAAATGCTATTGTTGCCATTTGTGCACCATCACCTACACGTAGTGTTGTTCGTTTAACTCGAACATGTCCGCTTTTTCGTCCTGCCAACTGTGGAGCAATCACATCAAACAACCTATAGGCAGCCTCGTGTGTCCCCAGAGCCGCAATTACTCGACGTCTGTTATCAAGTCCACCTTTTTTTGCTTTGGTGATTACTTTTTCAATATACCGCACTAACTCTTTGGCTTTGGGCAATGTTGTTTCTATTTTGCCTTGCATGACTAGACTTGTAGCTAAGCTTTTTAATAAAGCTCGCCGCTCGTCACGTTTGCGACCAAATTTACGTCCTACATATCCGTGTCGATGCATAATTAAAGTTCCAATTCCGCCAATTTTTCATTAACTTCGTCTAAAGCTTTTGACCCAAAGCCCTTAAGCTCACGTAAATCTTGTTCGCTCAACGTGACCAAGTCATGAACTGTACGAATCTCGTTATTAATCAAAGCATTTGCTGTTCTAGCTGTCAGATTAAGTTCTTCGACTGGTGTATTTAGCTCGTTCTTTTCACTCTCTTTATCCTGGCCAAGTGCAGGGGCTGAATCAACAGTCGTTGAACCTGCCAAAGCAGTATATTGGTTGACTAAAATAGCTGCCGCTTCTTCAAAGGCTTCATTAGGAGTTAATGAGCCATCAGTTTCAACACTTAACAGTAGTTTATCTAAATTTGTTTCCTGACCAACACGAGTATTTTCAACCTTATATCGTACACGTAGCACTGGACTAAAGATAGCATCAACTGCAATCATGTCACTGTGAATTCTATTGGTGGATGATGTTTCGATCGTTTGGTAACCACGTCCAGATTCAACAATCAAATCAATTAATACTGATTTTTTGGGATCGTCAATGCTACAGATGACTTGATCGTTGTTTATTACTTCTACGTCTGCGGTTGTTTTAATATCTTTGGCAGTAACTGGGCCTGCGCCTTTTTTTTCAAGTCGTAGTTCTACTGGTTCATCGCTAAATGATTTTAATCTTATGTTTTTTATATTTAGCATGATATCAATAACATCTTCTTTTACGCCTGGAATAGTTGTAAATTCGTGACTAGCGCCTTCAATGCGAAATGCTACGATTGCTGCGCCTTCAATGCTGGAAAGTAAAACTCGTCGTAAGCTGTTACCTAAAGTATTACCATAACCTGCGTGTAGTGGTTCGATATCAAATGTTGCACTTGTTGCACTGTGTTCATCAATACTTGCAAGCGCTGGGTTGTAAATAACTTTTGTCATAATTTAGACTCCTTTTTCGTTATTAACGTGAGTAATACTCAACAATTAGTTGTTCTTTGATATCTGGTTCGGCTTCTTCACGTGTTGGCAAGCCGGTTATCGAAATAGTTAATTTATTTTGATCACTCTTGATCCAACCAAGAGGTCCTTGATAAGTATTTTTGATTACTTCGTCAATTTGACTGAAATAACCAGATTTTTTACTTTTAGGCCTAACTGATAGTTCGTCACCAACTTTTAAGCGAATTGAAGGAATATCGACACGGTGACCGTTAAGTAGGAAATGTCCGTGACTAACAAGTTGCCTGGATGAGCGTCGGCTGGTAGCAAATCCGGCACGATAAACTGCATTATCTAGTCGAAGCTCTAGCAGTTGAAGCAAATATTCACCAGGCAAAAGTCCACCACGATTCCTAGAACGATCGGCCTCTGTCATCAATTTTGCAAATTGTTTTTCTAATAAGCCATATGTTCGACGAACTTTTTGCTTTTCACGAAGTTGAGTCAGATACAAGCTTGGTTTGCCCTGTCGTCCATGCGCGTGTTGACCTGGGATTCCAGTCTTTTTGGCCATAACTTTGGCCGCTTTGGGATGCATCGCATAACCTTCACGACGACTTTGTTTAACAATTGGAGAAGTATCTCGTGCCATAATCTATGCCCTTCTCGCTTTGCGTGGGCGAACGCCACCATGTGGTACACCTGTTACATCACGAATGCTATCAACTGAAATTTCATAGCCACTCATTGCGCGAATTGCTGCTTCGCGACCTAGACCCACGCCTTTGACAAAAACATCAACTGAATTTACTCCAAATTGAGATTTAGCTGTTTCGGCAACTTTCTCGGCTGCAATTTGTGCTGCATAGGCAGTACCTTTTTTGCTACCACGAAAACCTGTTGCGCCTGCACTTGATGCAGTTAGGGCATTCCCTTTTTTATCTGTAAAAGTGACAATCGTGTTATTGAATGTCGCCTGAATGTGAATCTGACCAGCAGGAACTGATCGGCGTTGTTTCTTCTTGGAGGTTGTTTTTACATCTGCCATTATTCAATTCCTTTCTACGTCTTGGACGCTGCTTTCTTTTGAGTTCCACCGACAGCTACTCCTTTGCCCTTGCGTGTCCTGGCATTCGTACGTGTTCGTTGTCCGTGAACAGGAAGTCCACTCTTGTGGCGTAAACCGCGGTAAGAGCTGATATCCTTTAAGCGTTTAATATTATTCGTTACCTGTCTTTGTAAATCGCCTTCTACGGTGTAATTTGCGTCAATTACTTCTCGTATGCGCTGTTCTTCGGCCTCGGTAAGATCTTTCACCCTAGTATCCGGCTGGACTTTGGCCTCAGTAAGGATATTACTAGCAAATTTTGGGCCAATCCCGTAAATATACGTCAATGCCGTCCCAACTTGCTTTTCTGATGGGATTGCAACCCCAGCAATTCGAGCCATATTTAACCCTGCCTTTGCTTGTTTTTAGGTTTTTTCTTGTTAAT
>CAIPOF010000070.1 GCA_903866605.1 uncultured bacterium
CCAGCAACCACAAAGCCAGCAATCATTAATGGACCGAATGGTACACGTGATTTAAGATTTAGTTTTTTTGTAATCATAGAAGGGATTACTACCAAACAACCAATAAAATTGGCTAAAAAAAGTGCCATAAAAGCCAATTTCCAATCAGCCAACAGTAGCGCCAAACCCAAACCCAGCCAAACATCACCTTGTCCAATCCATCTGCCATTTGAAATTACTCCTAGAAACCAATAAAGTCCACTTAAAATTAATATGGCTCCAATTATGCTAAATAAAGTCCCTGCCTTATTTTGAGACTGAATTAATACCAATATTGAAGTTAAAAGGCCAAGACCAATTACAGTATAGTTGACCGAACTTGGTAGCAAAAACCATTTTTTGTCATATATGAATAATACCGTTAATCCGATTCCAGCTGTTAACCATAGTAATAGGCGAACAAATTCTAAATTATTATTTAGCGGATAGGGCCAAAATGCATATGAGCAAACAAAAAATAATGTCAGTCCTATTTCAGTTAGTGGTTCCATATAGCCAATTGGCTTGCGGCACTTACGGCACTTTCCACCCAACTGTAACCAACTAAATATTGGGATCAAATCAAACCATCTAAGTCTATACGAACAATCCAGACACCTTGAATGGTCATTTAATAACGACGTTTTAGCTAATTTCTGAAGTCTGACGTATTCCTTGTGGTTAACATCGTCACCATTTAATTTATCCTGGATTAGTTGTCGAGCACGTAATCTCCAAACAGAAGCTGCCGCAAAACTGCCAAAACATAAACCCAGTAAGATTAACGAAAAATAGATAAAAGCTTGATCCATAACCTATATCATAACCTATATGCTATACAAAACAAAACCTCGATTTTATGTCGAGGTTTTGAACATTTTTATACTATACCTACTAATTGTTTTGACAGACTACACCACCGCCTTCAAGAACCATACGGAGAGCTACTTTCCTAGTTCCAGCTGATGCTACATCTCCGCTAGTGCCGCAAGTGTAACCTACAGAGTAATAAATTACATTCTGAGTTGCAGCATCGGTACCTTTAACTGAATCACTAAAACTGAAATTGGCTAAAGACTTATCCTCATAATCTTGAAATAGATAAGTAGTTGCGCTCCTATTGGAAGTGTTGGCACCCGCAGGATCTATAAATGTGTCATTAGCCGTTGTTAGATACTGCGACATGAAACTGCCATTCCAAGCAGCTTGATCAGTCGGTAATAAACCTCTGTTAGATGATGAATAATTTGCAATAGCTGTGATGGCTCGACTAAGATCATTCTTGCGTTGTGTATCACGCTGGCTACGCTGAAGGGCAGGTAGTGCAATGAACACCATCATGAATATCAGCCCTGCAATTGCCAGAACCAAAACAACTTCGATGATTGTAAATCCTTTTTCTGATTGCTTGACTTTCATATTTTTTTCCACCCTTGCCTTTCGTATAAACAATTATATGTTGCTCATTACTTGCTTATGTTTATATTACACTAACACCTAGTCATTGTCTAGACATTTATTCCATTTACAAGACTATAGATTGGTAGCAGAATTGCAGCGACCATACTACCAGCCACAATAGCCAGAACAACCATTAAAATTGGTTCGATAGATGTAGAAATCGATTTGATCTGTTCATCCAATTCATCTTCATAGACCTGTGCTGCCCTACCCATCATTTCATCTATTTTTCCAGACTGTTCACCAATCTTTATCATCTGTGGTACTAATGGCAAAATATAATCCTCAGACTGAAGCGCCTCTGATAGTGCTTTGCCACCCTTTACTTTTTCGGCGGCCTTTAAAATACTCTTACCAATAATAGTATTATTGACAGCTTTGGATGTTAGATTTAGCATATCTAGCATACTAACACCAGTGCTGAGTAACGTCTGACCTGCTCGAGTAAACCTTGACATATATAGTTTACGAAACATTTTACCAAAAATAGGTATATTTAATTTAAAAGTATCTTTTGTTTTTATGCCATTATCTGTTTTTAAATATTGCAACAAGAAATAAATGCCAACCCCGCACAAAATAATAATTAGCCACCAAAAACGTGCAATAGTGTCGGCCATAGTCACCATAATCTGAGTAATTAGCGGTAGCGTTTGTTTCAAATCCTTATATAATTTTTCAACCTGAGGCACTACAGTAAACAACATAAAAGCCAAAACCCCAAATATTACAATAAGAACAATAACAGGATATGTTACTGCGCCTTTGATCCTACTCATTATCATTTCATCTTTTTCTTGTTGGTCCGCAACTCGCACCAATGATTTATCTAGCGTACCGGATAGTTCACCAGATCCAACAAGGGCAAGAAAAACTTCATCAAATACAGCCGGATATTTTGCAAATGATTCGGATAATGACTTCCCACCCTCGACAGATGCAATTACTTCCTGGATAATAGATTGAAATTTTTTATTTTGCGTTTGTTCTAGGGTCGTATTAAGACTTTGTGCAAGAGGAATACCTGCTCCAATTAATGTGGCTAATTGGCGAGAAAAAACTACTTTATCTTTGATTGTGATTCGTCCAGCTAATTGAGAAATTGGGTTATTATATCCAGTTTGCTCCTTGATACTTAGAGGCGTGAAACCTTGTGCAATCAAAAGTCGGGCGGCTGCAGCCTCAGAATCGGCTTGTACCATAGATTTCGTAACCTTGTTATTAACTTGATCACGAGCTTCGTATGTGAACTTTTTCATGTATTAGCCTCTCATTAACCTTTCAAACTCAACTAAATCAACAGCAACCGAATAGGCGTTGTCGTATGTAACTGTACCATTTTGGACTAAACCAACTAACGTGCGATCCATAGTTTGCATGCCTTGATCGGCGCCTGTTTGAATAACGGCATCTAATTGATGAGCTTTGCCTTCACGAATAATATTTCGCACTGCAGGGTTGGTCACTAATATTTCAGCTGCTGCCACACGTCCTCCACCAATAGCAGGAATTAGACGTTGTGAACATATTGCCATCAATATATTCGATAATTGAGCCCTAATTTGTGGTTGTTGGTGTGGAGGAAATACGTCTATCATACGATCAATCGACTGAGAGGCACTATTCGTATGCAAAGTCGCAAATACTAAATGACCGGTTTCAGCAATTGTGATAGCTGCGCTAATAGTCTCTAGATCACGCATCTCACCTATAAGGACAACATCGGGATCTTGACGCAAACTTGAACGAAGTGCAGCGCTAAAACTATAGGTGTCATAATGAACTTCGCGTTGGACGACAGCTGATTTTTTTGATTTATGGGTAAATTCGATTGGGTCTTCGATTGTGATAATATGATGTGATTGTTCACTATTAATCTTGTCAACAAGTGCTGCAAGTGTTGTTGACTTACCGCTACCAGTTGGACCAGTAATTAATACCAGTCCACGAGGGTAATTTGCAAAACCCATAACCACGTTTGGCAGACCAAGTTCTGTGACTGATTTGATTTCGTTGGGTATTAAACGTAAAGCTGCCGCCAAATTACCACGTTCGTGAAAGGCATTTACCCGAAACCGTCCTAATGTACCAAACGCAAAGCTAAAGTCAAATTCTTTATCTTTTAATAATATCTGCCGCTGGTCTTGATCTAGTATCGCAAAGATTAAAGATTCTACAGTCTGTTCGTCCAAGGTATCAAAGCCCATTATCGGCAATAGCGATCCATCAACACGCAACATAGGTGGCAAACTAACCTGCAAATGTAAATCTGAAGCTTTCTTTTTTACGACTTCCTCAAGTAATATTTCAATCTTTATGTCTTTGTTGCTCATCCTATCCACCCTTCTTTTATGCAGTATCCGATGTTACGCGATTTACTTCCTCTATTGTAGTTATTCCCTGCAAAACTTTCAAATATCCGTCTTGGCGCATGGTGACCATACCTTGTTCTTGAGCCTTTCTTTGTATCTCAGCACTGGTAGCATGCGCAACAATCAGTCTTTGAATTTCATCTGATACATCCATCACCTCGTAAAGACCAGCTCGACCGCTGTAACCTTTAGTCGCCTGAGATCGGGGAGAATCGATGCCTCTAACTAAAGTATAAGAGCTTTGCCCACTAAGTGGCAAGTCCTTATAGCCTAAATCTTGTGAAACTCGAGCGACATCGGCTGATGTTTTGGGTAATAAGTGGCCGACAGTTGCTAAAATATTCTGTGTTTCAATCGGATTTGATTGATAAGTTTCACGACTTTTTGATACTCGACGTACTAACCGTTGCCCAATAATTGTATTCACTGTACTGGCGATAAGAAACGGCTCGACTCCCATATCGAGTAGGCGTGGCAAAACCCCAGATGCACTATTCGTATGAAGTGTAGTAAATACCAAATGTCCAGTTAATGCCGCTTGGACTGCAAGATTTGCAGTCTCACTATCACGAATTTCGCCTACCATAACAACATCTGGGTCCTGACGTAATATAGACCGAAGTCCATTAGCAAATGTTAAACCAACATCAGCATTGACTTGAATTTGATTAACATTTTCCATTTTATATTCAACTGGGTCTTCTAATGTGACAATATTCACGGCATCATTTTTAATTTCCTTGATCAATGCATATAGACTGGTTGTTTTACCACTACCGGTAGGTCCTGAAGTAATAATCATACCATTTGGTTGGTGAATCCCTTTTCTAATCGCACGAAGTGCTCTACCCGCATAGCCCATTTCTTCGATATCAAATGTATTACCTGATTTATCAAGTAAACGAATTACTACTTGTTCGCCCCAAATAACTGGACTAATTGCAATACGTAGATCAACCTCTTTGCCCACAATTTTTACAGTAAACTGACCGTCCTGGGGCATGCGATGTTCATCAATTTTTAAATTGGATAAAATTTTTATTCGACTTACAAGAGCTGGCTCAATACTTTTGGGCAATTGCATAATTTCTCGGAGCATTCCATCAACTCGACAACGAATTTTGAGTGAATTTTCTAATGGTTCGATATGGACGTCACTGGCACGTGACTTTAGGGCATATTCAAGTATCGTACTGAGAGCTTTACTAATTGGAGAGTCCTGAACAATTGTTTTTACTTCTCGATTTGACTCTTGATTGGCTTCAACTTGGCTGGCTTTGGCTGCTTCGCCAACACTTGATAAGTCAGTTTTGTATTGGCTAAGTACATGTCGTACCCCAGTTTCAGAAGCCATGAATACCTTTAGCGGTCTTTCAATTTTACTTGCCAAATAATCTACAGCTTGAACATTATTGGCATCAATCATTGCCACAGCTAAACGATTTTGAACTTCGGCGAGTGGAACTGCCATAAAACGTTCGGCGATATCTTCGGGTAGTAGCCCTAAAATAGATTGATCAATTATACTATTTGATAGGTTAACATACGGCACACCCGATATTTGCGCTGTAGCATGAGTTAATAACTCCTCATCAACAATACCTCGCTCAATCAGTAAGCCTAGTAGTGGTTTATTCAATTTAACAGATGCTTGCTTTGTGTCACCTAATACACCTCCACTGACGAGCCCTTCACTCATGAGTAAGCTAGTGAGTTTTGATTGCATTTCAGCAGTAAGAATTGCCATAAAATAATTTCCTACTGTGTACCAGGCGTTACTGTGCTAGAATTTGTCGCAGTTTCCGTTATTTGAATTTGAACGGCTGGATTAATCGCATTTTTATTAAAAATATCCTTGTTTGGTTGAACAACCGTTTCGCTTATTTTATCAATCGTCTTTACTGAGGCAGAACCAGAATAAACATCACCAAAAATACTTTTTGCAACAAAATAAGCAACCATCACACTAATCGATGCAATAAGGATTATCATTGCTATATCTGCTTTTTTCATTATTTTACCGTTGTCTCCTTAATCTTTACATCTCTTACAGGTTCATAAAATGCCTGCCCCTGTACGGTTAACATTCTTGTTGAACCCTGACTTTCAATTTTCAATGTAGTGATATTTATAGTACGAATTGATTTTTCAAGGTTAACCAATACTTGTTTTAAGGCTGTTTCATCACCAGTGACAGAAAAACGAAATGTAATTATATTATTAGTACTAGATGAATCAGATGTAGTATCGACTGTTGAGGTCTCTCCACTAAATGATTCAATTCCTGCCACTGGGTCAACTTGTAATGTGTTCAGCGTTAACCCATTTATACCTGATAGTAATTTGTTTTGTAACGATGCACCAAGTGCGAGTGAGTTAGCATCTGATGGTAAGGCATCTAAAATCACCTGGACTGCCTGGTCATCTGGTTTTGATTTTACGTCAATTAGATCTTGATTAGTGTTCAGAACACGAACATTTTGTTTTAATCCAACAACATTCTTGTTGTTCGCATCAAGAGTTGATACTGTTTTATTTTTTTCAATCAGCACTCTCTCATTGAAAAACAACATTTGTACGAAAAAGATTGCTGCAACCAACGAAAATCCAAAAATAATAGATACACCCGCAACCCACAAAAACATTAGGCGATTAGCTGTAGCTATCTGTGTTCGCTTTCGAAGGGCTTTGCCTTTAACTTTAGGTTGCATTTATTGCCCTCCTCCCGTTGTTAGGTCCGCAGCTCGATCAGTAAAGATACTTGTCGGAACACCTAGGTATGAATCAGTGACATTACCATTAGTCGTTATCACTACAGATACATTGTTCAATGTTGAAGAAAATAGTTCAGGTGTATAATTAAAGCCAATTGTGAATCTGAGTACTTTTGATCCTGAAGAATCCGCACCATAACTTGTGTTACTGGTGTTAATAGCCGAAGCAAGAGCTATCATTTGAGTTTTACCATCGCTATCGACATATTTTACCTTTGCGCCATCAATCGTCTTTTTAAAAATTTCAACTGCTGCATAACTATTTGACGCCTGTCCATTAATAGTAATCAGATTTGTGGCTGAATCTATTGTCAAATCAGATATTTTTACATCATTTGGCGAAGGCGGAATTATTGCGTTCAACAGATTAAAAATACGAGAATCAATCTTTTTATTGTTATTTAAATCATTAATTTTCGTAAGTTGGTTCTGGATCGTTAATGTCTTTGAAAGATCTTCGACACTCGCTAATTTCTTACTTCCATCAGCAATCTGATTATCAGCAATAAATCCGCGAGCTGTTTGAACTGCAAAAACATAAAATGCTAACAAGGCAACAATCGCAATTGAGACTGAACCGATTAAAATAGCAATCGTGATAACAGTTGATCGAATTCGTTGAGCCCTGATGAGTTCTTGTTTAATGTCGGGAACTAGATTAATCTCAATCATTTCAAATTCCTTCGCTGAGCCAGTCCAATAACCGTCGCAAATTCACTAGCAATTGATCCCAACTGTTGTTGATCAGATTGGGCGACTCGTATTTTTTGCCATGGGTTAGCAATAAACGATGTAACGCCCGTCTTAGCAGTTAAATATTCTCCAAACTGAGGTACAATAGCCGCAAAACCAGATAACAATATGCCTCCAACCGGAGTATTTGGATAACGAGTTTGGAAAAATTTAATTGATTTAACTAATTCAGACGCAAAATTATCAAGTGTACTTTCGATTGAATGATACACTTGACCTTCTAATCTATCTGGTGCAAGGCCAAATTTTAGAATAAATTGGCGCGCCTGGTCATCTTGAACATTAAGATTCTGAACTGCTGCTTTGATCAGTGATTTTAGACCCATTGGTATGGTACGAACGAGTCGCGGAGTATCACCAAACGTAATTGCCAGATTGGTTGATTGTTCACCTACATCAATTATCAACCTCGCATCCATCACACCAGCTGGTATAAGCGACCTAACCATAGCAATTGGGTCTGGTTCGGCCGCAATGACGTTAAAGCCTAGCCCTTCGATGAACTCTAGTCTTTCTTCGGAATAACTGTTGGCGGTACTTGCCAATAATACTTCTTGTTGTTGCGGGTTATGGAGTGATTGCCCCAATAATGCCCAGTCAACTTTTGAATCTTCCACCGCCATTGGTATATATTGGTCGACTTGGTATTTAATCGTATTTCTAAGTTCAACCTCACCCATAGTAGGCACGTCAATGACCGTGGTGAATGTTTTACTGGATGGTAGCCCAATCACAATGTTTTTTTCTTTTATACCACTTTGGCCAACTGCAGTCATAATAACCTCGCCCAAACGTCGTGCACCTTCGGCAGAATTACTGCTGACTATTTTCTCGTCAACTGGTACATAAGCATAATGAACTAGATTCCAACTGTCAGAACCCGTAGGTGAAAGCTGAACCACTCTGACTGCGCTGGTGCCAATATCTAATGCAAAAAAGCTGCCCAATCCTTTTAATAGCTTCATATAGGCTTCATTATACAGAAGCATTAGCACTAAAAGCAAGCCAAAATTTAATACTATAGTCTAGGTGGCAACTCAGTAGTGTAAACTGTTTGTATTCGTCCGCTACTAATTGCTCGGTTCATTGACCATAAATAGGCATCAGCTCGCAAGTTGAAGATCTCAGCAGGATCACCTGGTTTGTCAGCTGTAGCCCCGAATGTACGATAAAGATATAATTTATTTGTCATTACTGGGCCATTGACAATGAGTTGCTGATTGCATTTATCAGATTTATCCCCTACCACTTCACAAGTATAAATTTCGCCACTTTTATTATCATTTTTAGCAATTAGCCAAGCATCAACTTGTGTCGTGTTATTGTTGATTATTATTTTGTTGGCAATGATAACTAGTTGCGGGATTTGAGAGATGGACGTATATGGACCTGGATTATATGTTTGGTTACCATTTATACGAACAGTCCCAGTCGATTTAATGATGACTGATTTGCCTAAGTCAAGATTACCAGCCTCTAGTGTAATGTCACCAGCAGTGTAGATGCCACTAGAAATAGAAGTAGTAGTAGTTGCTGGCATTGCCAAACCACCTGGGAAACTAGCTTCAACATTAGGAATAGTAGGCATATTAGTGTAATTACCAATTCCTGTACCGGAACAACTAGATCCAGAAGGTGTATTTGCAAAACTAAGATTACTATACTTACAAGCAGATGTGCTGCCGCCATCAGCTAACCCACCGTTAGCAAATGCTGCGCCTGAGCCAGCACCAGTTATAGTCTTACCCGCAAGGATTCCGTATTCTGACCAACTACCAAACAAGCTACTATTTTTTACTGACTGAGACGCCTTTACAAATCCGCCAACAAACAAGTCTCCGCCCCAAA
>CAIPOF010000071.1 GCA_903866605.1 uncultured bacterium
TAATACATATTAATCGTAGTATCGCCAGTTGCAAGGGAAGGTATTTTTACCCAATATTTACCATCTGTTTCTTGCCAATATGGGTATTCGGTTGTTCCTGTCGTATCCTTGAAGCGAACGTCGCCGTAATCGCTGCGTACTTTTGGTGTGCCGGATGTGCCATAGCGGTTTGATATTTCAGTTGCGGAAAGTGCTCGGTTGTATATTTTTACTTCGTCGATTTTTCCATTAAAATATCGTCCATAATCCGTACTATTTGGGGTATAGTATCCAAATCCTCCTATATTTAAAAGTTTTGTATTATCTGCTGGATTCACCGTGTTAGCAGCTTGACCTACATACGAGCCATTTACATATATCTTGCTATTAGAGCCATCATATACACCAACAACATGCGACCAAGTGCCAGCAGCTAGTGTATAGTTGATATCACCACCACCATCCGCAGAGGCACTTATAGTAGTTAGTCCAATCGATTGAGTACCAGCATTATTTTTTAGTCTAAGATCATATCCACCTTGATTTCCAGATCCATCGTATTTACTAACTATACTAGCAAGGTTCCCAGCTGTGGGGAGAGAAGTCGGATTAATCCAGGCCTCAATTGTAAATGAGCTGCTTAAAGTCAGAGACGAGCTGTCTGCAGTCGTAACTTTATTCGTGCTGCCATTTCCACTAAGTCCACTTCCAAATTTGCCCGAGCTATTCCAATAACTTGTCCCGGTCATGGTACCAGTATTGTTGTAGCCAGACGAATCAGTAGTAGTTGTCCCACTGCCTTCGTTTAAATGCCAACTTCCAACTAGCCCGTTGTTATTTAAAAAGGCTGCATCTGAAAATGGATTTATTTGTACCTGATAATTTGTCAATGTACCACCAGAACTATTAGTAATAGTTATTGGTCGTTTATACGCCAACTTCACAATATCTTGGCTTGAACTGGTTCGGATCGAGCCGGTCTGGCTGACAGTACGACCAGCGATAGTTTTACTAGCGTCTATTTCGACTTTGATTGAACTGGCTGTTTGTAGGGCTGTTTGTCTGACAGTATTTGATTGACTAGAATCAATGGCACTTGGTATTGCTGTCGTAGGAGCAGCACTTGTATAGTAATTGACAGTAAAACCATCTGATTGGACACCGTCAACTAATTTTATATCTTCAGATTTACAAAACGTATAATCTGTTGAGTTGTATCCAGGTACGCAGGTTGGTTTTTGCCAGGGCATATTACAATTTACGTTTGCACCTGCATTATAAGTGGATGGCATAATGATTCGTCGCCACAATGCTTTGTTTTTTACGAAATAGACAATATTTGTCATTAGTTTTGAATTTTGGCTAACTGACGAACTGGAACAGGCGTTTGGTTGACCTGTTAAATAAACATAACTTCGGGCTGAGGATAAGGGATTGGCAGTTGTCGCGTATGAATTTATAATTAACATTGAGCCTATTGAGGTATCAGAATTCACATTATTAAAAGCGGCTATGCCATTGTCGTAGCCCTGGCCATTTAAGAGTGGGGTAATACTATTGGTTGCCAAATATCCGCCACTGGCTTTGACATCAGCGCTAACAGTGTCCAGTGCATTTTGGATATTGTAGGTCATGTTATTAACGCTTCGGACTGACAGCACATCACCTGTCATGCTGACAATAGCACTAACAAAAATTCCTATGACCAAAACAACAATCGGTGCGATTATTAACATTTCAACTAGTGTAAAACCCTTTTTCGTGGGTAGTGAGTTATGGTTTGACATATGTCGCATCCGTTATTGTTTGTTGTGGAGTGCCATATTTAATCGTGACAGAGACTTTGGATATGGATGTTATTGCGCTGTATGGGCAGGTGATGGATACGGTCAATGTTACGTTTGATAAACCATTCACACCACTTATTGGGGAATCTGTTGGCAGTGACGACGGATTTGTACATGGGTTGGTCGCGGATGATTTGTATTGTTGCAAATAATCCATTGCAACATTTGAGGCATTTACTTTCAATCTAGCTTCACCGCCGTCTTTGATGACTACGGCATACAACTGAAAACCAGATATCAAAAATGCAGCCGCAACGAATAAGGTTATTAGCAATTCGACCGCTGAAAAACCTAATTGTTTTTTAATATTTTTCACTGATTTATACTCGTTACCATATATACGGTGTTATCTGTTTCCATTCTGTAATACAAATTAAATTTGCGGCACTCCTGGGCTGTAATGGTACATAACGCACCGCCACTTTGCAAAGGTTGGTAAACATATTCATTCTTTGTTGGATGCGTGCTGGCAGTTGTAGGTATTGTTCCGTCTGTCGCCGAAATAAATGTTGAAGCAACATGATCGGCAATAGTAGTACTATCGTCTCCTGAACTGGCCAAGCCTGGAGCAATGAATGAATTCGTGTCAATATCCCGCAGGGCAAGTTTTAGAGCATCCACAGTTGCCATTATTGCGGTAGAAGGGTATGAGCCAATGCCAATTGGTGTTAAGTAGCGAACGATGACTATTCCTTGGTACCCATTGCCACCAGGGCCACCTTGCCCATTTGAACCGCCAGCTGCACCGCCACCGCCACCATAATATGTGGCATTGCTACCAGCTCCTGATCCATTTCCACCACCGCCACCGCCATCTCCACCAGTTGATGTTCCACCTCCACGAAGGCTACCACCACCTCCACCAGCGTAAAGTAAAGCCGTGCCTGATATATTTTTTGAAATTCCAACCCCTCCATTTCCAGCTGCACTGCTGGTCGCACTACCGCCAAGGCCACCTGCACCACCACCACCACCACCAACATAGGGGTTACCAGTATAGCCCATTCCACCTGCGTAGCCTTGATTTTCGGTTCCACTGCCACCTATTAGAGCTGGAGCACTAGTACCATGTGACCCACCACCACCACTACCGCCACTAAACGCAGCGGGTGTTAATCCCCAAACATTTTGTTCGGCTCCACCACTGCCACCGCCATATGCTATTTGTCCGGCAAATGATGAATATACTCCACTTGTAGGCACTGATGTTGTGTACCCGCCATTTCCATTATTGCCAACTACAACAGTATATGGTTGAGCTGTTAGGGGTATACTTGGGCTAAGAACACCACCTGCACCGCCACCGCCACCTTGATACCCTGCACCGCCACCGCCACCGCCACCTACAATCAAAGCCGAAGCAGTTACTGAGGTAGTACAGGTCAGTGTACTAGTGCCAGTGGCCGTGAATGTGTGAACAGTGTATAACCCATCATGTGAAATGCTTCCCCCAGTGCAGTCAACGTTAGCAGGACTGCTGTCAGTTCCACCTTTATAGTATGTCTCCAAATGTTGGGCGATTGTTTCAATATCAGTTTTACGTTCATTATCACGAGCATTTGCCTGGGTCCCTCTTAAATTAACAACGCCCAGTGTAATCAGGATAGCCATAATTGTAATTACAATAATCAATTCAACAATAGTAAAGGCATTTTTAGTAGTTGGTAGGCGGTAGTTGGTAGGTAGTAGTTGGTTAATACGTAATTTTATCATCACTATTACAATAGCACTGTCTTTCATCATAGCGCAAGCGTTTTTAGGACTAATAAGCCCTACATTTCAAGTGGTTCTTGCTGGATTTCAACGCGAAATATATCACGAACTTTTCCAATAACTTGATCACGGGCATAGGCTAAGTCTTTATATGATGTGGCTGATTCGTTAATTAGCACTAGTGCATTTTTATCGTAAACTCTTATACCGTGAATTAAGGCGCCTTTTAGGCCAGCGTTTTCAATTAACCAACCAGCTGGGATTTTGTAACGACTATCACCCAGCTCAAAAACAGGAACGTTGGGGTTACTTTTTCGTAAATCGTCTAGTTGCCATTTTTCGACAATTGCATTTTTAAAGAATGAACCACTATTTGGATAGATGCTGGGGTCGGGCAGTTTAGTTTTTCGAATTTCAAGAACAGCATTTCTGATTATTTCGACGGAATACATTTTTATATTATGTTCGTCAAGGTATTTTTGTAATGAATCATAAAATGGGGGTCGTGGCTGGTTTTTGGATAATTTAATGGTAATTGATGTTATAACGTAGCGTCCAGTAGCAATATTTCGAAAAATACTGTCGCGATAGAAAAAACCACAATCTTCATTTTGGATGGTTACAAATTTATCATTTTGACTATCATAGGCTTCAAGCGATTGCAAAGTATCAGCGATTTCTTGACCATAGGCACCAACATTTTGAACTGGTGTTGCACCAGTTGTTCCAGGTATTCCAGACATGGCTTCAATACCACTTAGATTCATATCGACAACACGCTTGACAACTGAATCCCATATTTCACCAGCACCAATTTTAATAATTGTATTATTTATATCATCAGCAATGATTTCAAAGCCAGGGATTCGCATTCGGATTACTAAACCTCTGTAGCCTTCGTCGTGTGCAATAACATTACTACCACTTCCAAGTATAAATATTGGTATTTGTTTTGATTTGGCATCACGATATACTTCGGCAACTTCGTTTGGTGTACGAACTTCTACAATAAAACGGGCTTTGCCACCAATTTTCATGGTCGTAAAGTTTTTTAGGGGTATATTTGTGTGAATATCCATACAGTTATTATTATAACGTATTTAGTTATTCTGTCGTCTGTTCTATTTTTTCCACTACTTTCTTGCCGTTCACCACCACTAAGTTCACACAAACGGCCACTCTACGTGTGACCATTTTATGGTCAGCACGTGGCGCTTGGCTGCCTACCGTCACATCCGTTCGTGTTGAACCATGTGGCGTTGAACGTGAGAAACTGTCTTAGAATGAACAATTTTGGGCTTTTAAGTATGTCTACGGGTGACGTTTGGTGGGGCAAACCGTACGGCAGGACCCAGTAAACTTAATCTGATTACTCTAGTTAATCTGTTAATTTTTGATATAATAAACAACACGCACCCGTAGCTCAGTGGATTAGAGCATCTGTCTTCGGAACAGAGGGTCGGCGGTTCGAATCCGTCCGGGTGTACCATTCTACTTCGCCACCCATTATCCAAAGCAAGATTGTGAAGAAAAATGCCCTCCATTGCCTAGGCGACGGAGGGATTTTTTGATTTTTTATCTTCGTACATATTAAAATCAGCAGAATGGTAAAGAGCATTATCCCATTCTGATGATTCTTTAGCTGTGGCAAGACCAATCGAAACAGAGATTTTAACATCAGGATCTTGTTGATTATACAAAGCAATATTTCCATGAATCCTCTCGGCGTATTCCTTAGCAGTTTCTTCGTCAACATCGGGCAACAATATAGTAAATTCATCACCACCTGATCGGCAAACGCAGTCTTCCTCACGGAAGACGCTTCGCAGGATAGAACCAAATATTATTAAAACTTCATCGCCTTTTGCATGACCCAGTTGATCGTTTACACTTTTGAAATTATCCAGATCCATTTGTAAAATACTCGCTGGAAAATGCCGACTATTTTTTATTATTCCGAACTGTTCTTCCATGTGATACCTTGAAAATACCTTTTTTACTAAAGGATCATATAATGATTTATTCATTAATTCTTGTTGCAGTTGCTTTAAATCAGTTATATCAATAACATTTATAGAACTAAAAACCACTTGATTAAATTTATCTTTTTCAATATTTAAATTAATTAAAGCTGGGAATTTTAACCCATCCTTTCGAATACATGTAGATTCGGTGTCCATCTGAAATATTCGGCTTTGGTTTTCATTAATATCTTTTTCTATTTTTAAACGAATTTCTGGTGCAAATAAATTAAAGAAAGATAATTCTTTTAATTCAATTGGGGTATATCCGAATATTTTTTGGAAGGCCGGATTAGACATCCCGATATTTATACTTTTTCCACCGACTGCTTCCATTGCGATGCCCCATTTGGCGCTAGAAAACAACTTTGTCCATCTTTGCCCCCGCTCTTTTAAGCGACTCAATTCGTTGATACCTTGTATTACTCCAAGCACAGATATCACATTTCCATGCTCATCATATTCTACTGTTTCAGCGGTTTCCCTAACCTTGTTCCAGTAACCGTTTTTGTGTCTTATCCGTAATTCGCAATCATATTCTGGGATCTCGCCTTTAATGAATTCCTGTAATTGTTTATCCGACCTTTCGATGTCATCGGGGTCCATGAGGTGCGCTTTAATATTACTATTTAATTTTTCAATATCTTTTTCGGGAAAACCAAGCTTTTCTAAAAATGAATGATACGTTTTTTCTCCAGTTAATACATCCAATTGCCAAAAACCAGTCTTTGAACTTTTTTGTAGTATTTCAATTTTTCGCCTCTCTTCAGCTAATTGATCCAAAGTTTGTTCAAAATCATTCGCCCAAAAACCCGTATTACCTGGAGAAGGTGTTTCGACCACATTAGTTAATCTTAAAAGATCGGCTAACTGTCTGCTGTCAGTTTCGGTTTGGACTGCTTTAAATGCTATTTCTGCTAGTTTTCTTGCGGCGTGCAATCTAGTTTCGATATCAGGGCTTTCAAGATTTTCTGCTATTTCAAAAAAATCTTGCGGTTCAAGATCCTGATCCGGATTGTCATTTATTTTGTCTATAAAATTTCCTTCAAAACCTAGTATAGTAATATCTGATTTTGTTATTATTTAGATTCTAGCATACTTAACCCATGCAGAGCATGAATATATGTAAGCATATCTTTACATATATTACTGAATTTGTAAATGTTTATATCGGATTTTGAAAAGTTTTGACATCTATGGATTGACAGCATTTATGATTAATAATTATTTTTATGATAAACTTAATTTAATTCATGAATAAAATAACCAATATACTTTTGACAAAAATTAGGCTCAGTTATTACTTTATTATTTTATTTGTTTTTTTCGTAATAGTTGTGACTTTTATCCCACATATAAAATTTGATGGTGGAGCGTTGGCATTATTCTCTGTCAACTCATTTTTATATGGATTTTATATTTCGCCAATACTTAGCGCACAAAAGGCAAGAATAGAGGATTTACATAAAATTGTTCGTTCTGAATCAAATGCAATTTTTGCAATGGCCCTTGTTGTTGCCAAATCACCAGATAAGTTCAGGGAAGAAATTCAAAATATGTTATTAGATTATCTAGATCACGCTATGCGTCATCGTCGTCCAGCTGGGGGCGAAGAAAAATACGAGGCTATGATTTCGTATTGTCTAGATTACAAAGGTGCAAATCAGGGAGAGATTGATAAGTTGTTGGATAAATTAATTGCCAATCAGCAAAATCGTACTAACTATTCAATGCAACTTAGCAACAGAGTCTATAGTAACGAATGGATGATAATGATAATCTTATTTTCCGTTACGTTGACGTTTATATTACTGCTAGATGCTGGTAGTAATTATATTTATAAAATTTTGGCCGCCCTACTTTGTACTGGTCTTAGTATGCTGTTGATTATCCTTGCCAAGATGTCGACGCTAACTCATAAAAAAGCCAAACAAATCTGGGATCCGTATAAAAAGTTGATTGATAGTCGTTTTTATCGAATTGACTAAACTATTTCCTTGCACCAACAGAGGTAATAGTGTACAATCTTTTTTGTGAGCGGGTCAGTAACTCAGCTGGTTAGAGCGTCTGCACACTTTCGGCAGATGTCGTGGGTGAGAACTGCCCAGAATGGCAGTTAGCAAGGCCGGAAGCCGGATGACGAATGTCACCGACTGAGGCGGGGTCGCGGAATTTTCCAAAGGAAAATATCTATGACCAAGTCCTAGGATTTGAACCCACAGTACTTTACAATGATTATCACATGGGCCAGTAACTCAGCTGGTTAGAGTGTCTGCCTCTTAAGCAGAATGTCGTGGGTTCAAGTCCCACCTGGCCCTCCAAAAGTGGATTCATATTCCAACCCAATTCGAAACAGTCCGTTTATCTCTGGTAGCGGGCTGTTTTTTGGTGTTTCAAAATTTATTTCAGTGTAAGTTGGCGTGGAATTGAATAGAACTGCGAAAAAGGCGGCTTTCCGGAGTGGATTACTGAGCTCAAGTAGTATATCTGAGAGGTGTTTCAAAAGATATCTGGCGTATTCCAATACGAGGCTAATATTCACTGTATTTTCGCCATTATTGGCTAACTGATCGTTTAGTTTTTTCATTTGTTTTTCTGCGCTCACGATATCTTCCTCCATGTATTTAATTGCCGTTTCATTAGTTATGACCTTCATGCGATCTACAGTGACCCTAATTTGAGCCTCAAGAGCCTGTCGTTGTTCCACGAGTTTTTGGCTATCTTGTATTGTTTGTTCTTGCTGCGCACGCCAGGACTGCTCAATCATTTCTAAAAGCTTATCAATATGTTCTGGTGCGATCTCAATACTCTTAACGAAGCGCTCAATAGTCGCATCAAACTCTGCTTGTGGCATACGGAAATAATGACCGTCACGACTACAGTGATAAGCAGGATAATATTTGCCGAGTTTGCCGCGTGCCGCACTCCCACTTAACGGTTTGCGGCAGTATGGGCAACCAATAACTTTCTTGTATGGAAACTTTGGATTCATCATTTGCTTCACAAGTTGCCACTCTTGCGGTTGTTTGTGACGTATCGTCACTTCGTTGTTGTTAGCTATTTCGATAACCAATTTGCCATGATTAGCTCGGTTGAATAGCTCCGTTGATACGAGTCCTTCAAACTGGGCTTTGACTGGCTTATCGTTTGTCCATTTACCCTTAATGATGCCTGCGTAGATTAAGTTGTGGGCGATTCTATCAATCATTTTGACGTCAATAAGTCGGCCACCGACAATACGTTTAATTTTTGTGCGGTCGTATTTATCACGCACATAGGTAGTACGCGTTTTGAAGCCTAAACGATTCACTTCATCTGCGATTTCTTGTCCACTATAAATACCTTGAGTACGCATCTCAAAAATGCGCCTCACGAATACTGCTTCTTTAGGATGTGGTTTTAAAACGACACGTTTACCGTGGTTTGTATCAAGGGTTTCACTTGTAAAGCCGTAGGGCGGTTGACGCATCCAATAGCCTAGTTGGGTGTAGCGGATTTCAGCGCCAATCATACGGGTCATAATGTCGCGCAGTTCATCTTTGGCGTGTTCAGCCTCTAGTATCTCGCTTTTAAACGAGGGGCTGTAATCGCTCCAATAGTAACTAAAGCCGGTGTGTTCAAGTGTATTGACCCTACGGCCGTCAATGATTCCAAAGGTATCAAGCAGACTAACGCCAAGTCCATCAAGTTGCTCTTTTAGTTTAATGTAGGCAACTGAACCGCCGCGAGTGAAGCGATCGATGGCTTTAATCAATACAACTTCTATGCTCGGGTTGGCTCTGCAATGTTCGATGATCTCTTGCATCGGTTGCTCAACATGAGAGGCTGATTCAACCAAAACGATAGTTTTAACAATCACGACGTTGTTATTGCGAGCAAGATTTTCGCCACGTTGGCGTTGCTCTTCTGGCGAATCACCGTCACGTTTCTGCTTACCAGACGATACACGAACGGCCAGCAGGCCGACGCGCTGTTTAGTTGTGCTCGGTAACATCATCCACCCCAATGCCTAGAATATCAACTATCTTGCTACCGAAGCTTTGGTCTTCTACAATCCTCTCAACTATCAGGTCGGCAACGATTTTCATACGCTGTTCAAGCGTATATTCAAAAGCTCCTTCCGTGATAGGCTTTGGCTTGTTCTTCGACCCTATTCTTCTAGCCATTTTGATACCCTTTAACTATGCTTTATATGAATAGTATACCACCCAAATATGAATAGTTGCAATAGTTTTTTGGCGTATTTTCGCATATTCCTGTGGAAAAGTATCCCCACTAACGAAAGGTGGTATTTCTCTTGTTTTCACCTCTGTTGACTCTTGCTTTTTACTCTCTTTTCATTTATATATACATATAGTAACAAAAGTATCGTGGTGGGCACGGGAAGATGTACGTGTTTGCCTATGAAAAACTATCAACCTAAATATAGATGGAAAATCTCAGAACAACAGAAAACTATACTAATCTACATTCATAAATTCAGATTTGTATCGACGGATATACTGGCAGAGATATTCGGAAAAGATAGATCAACTATTTATGAAAGGTTGTCGGTACTCGAAAAGCAAAGATATATCTTGAAACAACATGATAGTAGCTATCGATTGAGACGACGACTGGCAACCTATTGTATTGCACCGCTTGGCATCAGGACGCTCAAAGATGATCCCAGAGTTGAACAAATATCACTCCGTCAGAGTTACAGAAACAGAAGTCTTACAGAAGAACAGATAGATGATTGTTTGCAAGCCGCGCAGATCTATCTTCACTTTCGTCGCCACTACCTAAAACAATTCGATTGTTTCACCAAATACCAGCTTGATCGCGATAAGTTCATTAGACCAACCCCTATCCTCTCGATTCATGGCCAGACCGACAAAATACCAGATTACTTGGTGGATATCGTACCGGCGAGGCTACAGACCTGGATTATCAGGAAGCGTATTATTCAGCACGAAAACTTCGCCGAAAAATCCGAAAAATACTACCCGCACGTCCTCTTTATAGCCGGAAACAACAATACAGAGAAACGTATCGTCAGACTAACCGAGGAGCGCTATAACGATTTCAGTTTCTACACTACGACCATGGAGCGACTGCTAGGCGGTGATACGAAGAAGATTTGGCAGGACCCAGATGTTTTTTCAGAGTTAGAAGATAATGAGGAGCCAAAAAGAGCAACATTGTTACTTAGACTAGAGAAATAATGAGCGGTTTACTACAACTGAATTACTGCATAAAGAAGGCATTTCCGCAAAACTGTGGGAAAAGGGGCGATTAAGGTATAGTTTATTACCAGACTAGCTTCAATAGCAAGATTTGCCTGAAAAAGAATAAGACAGGCGGAATCTTTTTATTGTTGGAATGTTGCGAACTGTAGCTTATAATAGAGTTTATAGCAAAGGCAGTAACGCTCGAATTGCAATAACAACAAAAACATTATAAAATAGACTAAAAGGAGCTAGGATATGCGAAGAGTGACATACGAAGTAAGTAAAATGCTGCGATCGTTTGGCGTTGTTTTCGATACTTCAAAAAATGAACAAATCGCAGAACTAAAAAAGGCACTCCGGTTACTAAAAAACTCGAGAATTGAATTCTATATTGAGCAATACCCCGATGGCACTTGGTCGGCGGAATCAACCAACGTAGACGGCATTGCGACGGGTGGTGATGATCCTCGACTTATAAGTGACAGTCTAAAAGATGCCGTGATGACATATTACGAGATTCCGGCACTTTATTATGATTCAGTTAACTTACGTTCAGACAATGAACCTGTCACCGTACAGCAAAAGGTTCACGTCGGTGCCTAGCATCACGTCGGCCAAACAAAAAGACTGGATCAAAGCAGCCCGAAAACTCGGATTGGAAGTAAATAAAAAGGGTGGCAAAGGCAGCCACGTTTTGATAATCAATAGAGAATCAAGCAGTAAGTACACTATCCAAAAACATCTTTTCCCAATCGTAAATACAAAAATACTCAAAAAGTTTCTGGAATGGGGCTTCACGGAAGAAGAAATTCACGACTCGCTTAACTAGTAACATTTGAGTTAGGTTACTAGGGAGAGCCTAACTCGGCATACTTTTTCGGTAGCGATGGTTTAGGGCTAATACACGTAAGTTTTTTTATTGCCTCCGCATAACACTAATGTTATACTAATTCTAACTAAGGATGATTTATAATAATTATGAGTACTAAAACAATAAATTATGAAAAAGCAACTCTCTCTCTCTAATAAGTTAAAAAATCCTATTTCACTGAAGTTTAGTAGGACAAGTCGTAGGACTGACCCTAACAAACTCGGTTTTACGATCGTCGAACTTTTAGTTGTTATTGTTGTCATCGGTATACTAGCTGCCATAACTATAGTCTCCTTTACTGGCATCTCCCAAAAAGCCACAGTAGCCTCAATTCAATCAGATCTATCTAACGCTAAAAAACAACTACAATTGTATTATACCGAATACGGTTATTATCCAGCCGCTCCACTAAGTAATAATTGCCCAGCTGCACCATCAATTGTTGACAATAGATATTGCCTCAAGACAAGTCCTGGCAATACCTTTACCTCCTATACATCTGACGGTACAACCTTTAGTCTGGAAGCAACTAATACCAATGGTATGGTCTATAACGTAACTGACAATACTGGACCAACTGCTGGTGCAATAATCACCGGTTCGCCATACATCCAAACCATCACTGCAGCTAACTGCCCATCAACTCGTACCCAAGTTCAGGATGCCCGTGATGGTCACACCTACTGGGTTCAAAAACTAGCTGACGGTAAATGCTGGATGCTGACTAACCTTGGTTACGCTGGTGGTGGCACTAATACCTACAGTGACACAAAAACTCTAACTAACGCTCCTGGGTCAACCTACACAGCAGCGGGCTATTATACGCCTACAGGTTCCAATATCACCACCGAACCAAACGCTCCTAGCACTTCAACTGACGGCACTGGTCAATACGGCTATCTATACAACTGGTGTGCCGCTACAGGCGGTGATCTAGCTAGCTCTGGCTGCTCAAGTACCATAACCACTCCACTACCAGTTACTACAGCATCAATCTGTCCCTCTGGTTGGCGTTTGCCAACCAGCAATGGCGGTGAATTCACCGCGCTCAACACAGCCATTAATAGCGGTTTAACCAGCACCGACGCCGGCTTAATCGGCGCTTCTTGGCTCGCGCAGCGAGGTGGCTACTGGGATTTTGGGTTTTACGATCAGGGTAGCTACGGCTACTACTGGTCGTCTACCCAGTACTCAGCCACTGTCGCCTACTACCTTAGATTCGGCAGCACTTACGTTAACCCGGTCAATCTCAGCAGTAAGAACGGCGGTTTTGCGGTGCGGTGTGTAGCGGTTTAGCCTTACCCCTAGATTTGAATGAATAAGAATTTGAAAGCAGTCTAATCAGGAAGCTACCCGTCCTTTAGGGCGAGTAGCTGACAGATTAGACTGCTAAGTAACGAACAAATAAGGCGAAATTTATGGATGAAGACAAAAGTTACGAAAAACTAAAAACAGTGCCTGACCACATTCGGTATGAATTTACCAATCAAGATTCAATTGCGCTAAGAAAAAACGGGGTATACTATAAAGCCGTCGGTAATTCGGCGATTATGTTAAAAATTCTGGGCGCTAAAACCAAGATTCGTTCAAATTTCAACACTTTTTACGAACAAGAAGTATTAGAAATGAGTCTGCACGGCAGCAAGTTTGACGAAATTAAAAATTATTTGCAAACACTTAGTTCAAAAACCCTGCGCGATGACAATTTGTTCTATATCATCCGGTTAAAATCACCGATTAACGCTAAAAGAATTAAACGTGCCCGTGCTAGCGGCGATTTGCGTACAGAAGTTACCGAAGACATTTTGTTGAAACGACGGCACAGTACGCCTTTATCAAAAGAAGTTAGGGGGATTTTTAAAGAAGTGGGTTTACTGGTTAGCGCGATGAAAAGCCAAGATGGTCAGGTGTTAGGCCTTGCGCTATTGAACGAGGTAATCGATTTGCAGCGGGCGGTACGCGTTTTGACGCGAACCGAAACGCCGTCAGGCAAATTAAAATTGGCGGTTGATGATGCTGCCGACGATTTGTTAGGTACGTTGCTGTTAGTATCTAATTTTGTCGAGCAAGCGACCAGGTTGGCAAGGATTGGCAGAAGCATCAACACGATCACAGTTACCCCAATAGCGAAAGACTGAACATCAAGTGAAAAATCAAGATAGTGATAATTTGATACCAGTTTGCCGAGGATGATACCAGTAGTAATTATTGTAACTAGCAAAACTGCCGAACCATTATCGCTGTCTCGACTATCATTTTTTGATTTCGTATATACAAACAAAAAGTCGCAAATTGCCCAGATGAAGATTAAAATTAATAAAATATTATCTGACACCTTACTAACATAGGCTTTTGTCGCCTTTGTGGTCAAGCTTATATGGGGTCGTTAAATTGATGAACAGTCATTTTTATGTTAAAATTACCAAGACCTTTTAAAGGTGTAATGCCCTGTTAACCGGTAGCTCTTTGACAAGAGAGAGGTTTTCGAAATGCAAAAGAAAATGGTACTTTTGATTTCGCCCGACGCGCACATGCACAAGTTCGTTATCGGCTCGTTCGTCAAGTCGTCAAGAGAAGCACCGCTTACTCTGACAACACTGGCCGCGATGGTCCCTGAGGACAGGTTCGACGTACGGATTGTGGATGGCAGTATCGATACAATTCCGCTCGACTATCCGGCCGACTTGGTCGGAATCAGCACGCTCACGGGCACTTGCCTGCAGGCTTACGAGCTTGCGGAACACTATAGAAACAGGGGAATCCCTGTGGTGCTCGGTGGTGTACACGCTACGATCATGCCGGAGGAGGCGAAGCAGCACGCTGACAGCGTCCTCATCGGTATGGCTGAAGAATCGTGGCCTCAGCTTCTCCAGGATTTTCTGGACGGAGACCTGAAGCCTGTTTACGAGGCAATCGAACCTGAAGGAGACACACTCCTGAACGTTCCAACGCCTCGTCTCGATCTGATGCGCCGTAGCGGCTACATGCTGCCGGATACAATTCAAGCTACAAGAGGCTGCAAGCACGACTGCGATTTCTGCTCGGTGCCGACGGTTTGGTCGAAGTACTACAAAAGGCCGATCGCCGACGTCATCAGAGATATCAAGAATGCCCCAGGCACTTACTTGGCCTTCAACGACGTCAGCATCATCGAGGATGTCGACTACGCCAAGGAACTCTTCACGGCTATGATCCCACTGAAGGTGAAGTGGGGAGGTCTTTCGACCACCCTCATCACGAAGGATCAGGAGCTGATGGAGCTCGCCGCCAAGAGCGGCTGCATCTACATGCTTCTGGGGTTCGAGTCGGCAAGCCAGATGACACTCAAGAGTATCGCCAAGGGCTTCAACAAGAAGGACGACTACCACAAGGTCATGCAATGCATGCATGACTACGGCATCTCTGTACAGGGGTGCTTTGTTTTCGGCTTTGACGAAGACGATCAATCTGCCTTCCAGCAGACGGTCGATTGGGTCAACGAGCTCAAGGTCGACATCCCTAGGTACTCGATCTATACCCCTTATCCCTGTACGAGACTGTTCAAGAGGCTCGAGGGTGAGGGGAGGATCCTTACCTACAATTGGGGTAACTACGACACGATGCACGTTGTCTACCAGCCCACCCAGTTGACGCCACATGAGCTATTCGATGGTTTCAAGTGGGCGTACAAGCAAACGTTCTCTGCTGGTAGCATCGGCCGACGCATATTCTTCCAGAAGCTGGGAGCGCGCAGCGTCGTCAACCTGGCTGGGAACGTGACCTATCGGATATTCGTTCATCGCCTTTACAAAGATGAGCGTTTTGTACTTCCGATGATGCCGTAACGCAAGGAGACTTTGATGCACATCACTCTGGTTTTGCCGTCCGTTGGGCGGAAAGGCAAGAAGTACATCAAGACCTGGACGATGGAACCGCTAGCGATAGCAGTTCTGGCCAGTCTGACTCCAGCCGATGTCAAGATTACTTTCTTTGACGATCGGCTCGAGGATGTGGATTACGACGCTCCGACCGACCTGGTTGGTATAAGTGTCGAGTCCTACACCTCGAAAAGAGCCTACGAGATCGCGGCTGAGTATCACAAGCGTGGCGTACCCGTCGTAATGGGGGGTTACCACGCTACACTGGTACCCGAAGAAGTACAGAACCATGCAGAGGCTACGGTCATCGGCGACGCCGAGCCAGTTTGGGCTCAGGTGGTCGATGATGCAAAGAATGGCCGGCTCAAGAAGGTCTATCGGGCGGAGCGTCAGACGCTTTCGTCCGAGATGACAATTCCTGACAGAAGTATCTATGCCGATAAGAAGTATCTGGGCATAACACTTCTGGAGACCGGTCGTGGATGCAAGTTCCACTGCGAGTTCTGCTCTGTCACCGCGTTCTACGAAGGCGACTATCGTCGCAAGTCTGTAGACCTGATCGTCGAAGAGATTCGGGCGACCGGGAGCAAGCAGGTCTTCTTCGTCGATGACAACATCATCGGCGACGTCGAGTCCGCGAAGGAGCTTTTCACTGCACTGATCCCGCTGAACATCAAGTGGGTTACACAGTGCAGTCTGAATGCCGTCAAGGACCGAGAGCTTCTTGACCTCATGGTCAAAAGTGGTTGTGTCGGCATTCTGGTCGGTTTCGAGTCGATCGCAAAAGATAACCTCGTGCAAATGCACAAGGGGCAAAACAACGGCGCCAAGGACTATTCCGGCGCGCTTGCTCAGCTTCGTCAAAGAGGCGTGGTGATCTATGCGACGTTCGTATTCGGCTACGACAACGATGACGCCGGCCTCATCCAGAGAACGGTGGATTTTTGTCGGGAAGAAAAGATCTTCATCGCCGCCTTCAACCACTTGGTTCCCTTTCCCGGGACACCTTTGTATGGACGGCTGAAGAGCGAAGACAAGCTACTCATCGAGAAGTGGTGGCTTGACCCTGACTACCAGTACGGCGACATCAGCTTCTATCCGAAGTCGGTGTCACCCGATGAACTGACACGGCTATGCCTAGTAGCTAGGAACGAGTTCTACGGAGTTCGCTCGATTATCGAGAGAAGTCTCGATTTCCACGCGAACTCCAAGAGTCCGAAATGGCTCTTCTTGTTCCTTCTGGCTAACTTCATGCTCCGCAAGGAAGTCATGGAGAAGAGGAGCTTGATGCTGGGTAGTGAGTCCTGAAGGGGGGGTAAGATGGGACGCTATGAAATCGGCCTGGCAACACCCGAGGAAGATGAACAGCTTATGGCCATTCAGGCCATGCCGATGGAGGGATCAATCAAGATTTCCTACCAGAGGCAGCCGAGCATATTCACTTCCATCGGTTTGCTGGGGCATCACAGCGACATCATGGTCATGCGAGACACCAAGAAGGACCAGATCGCTGGTTTTGGCGTACGGTCCATCAAAAGGGCCTACGTCAACGGAGAGCTGTCTGATGTAGGCTATCTAAACGGCCTCCGTTCACGCGAAGAGTACCGTGGTTCGGTGTTATTGGCTCGTGCGTATAGGTATCTTCGTGAGCTGCACGACCAGTCACCAATGCCGATGTACTTTACGACCATTATCGAGGGTAACGAAGTCGCACTGTCCGCCTTAACAGGCGGCAAGGCAGGGCTTCCTCGCTACCAAGATATTGGAAGATATACAACCTATGCGCTGAAGGCGTCTCGTGGTCACAGTCGTGATCATGGGATCACCATCGTCAAGGGCTGTAGTGATCGGCTCCCTGAAATCGTAGAGTTCTTAAATCAAGAGAGCTCACGCTTTCAGTTCGGCGCCCATTACGACACCCTGGAACTACAAGAAAGCGCGCAATATCGCGGCCTATCGATGGACGACGTTTACGTCGCCTACGACAATGGCTCGTGCGTAGGAGTTTTGGCAGTGTGGGACCAGAACTTCTGCAAGCAGAACGTTGTCAGTGGGTATGCCGACAGAACCAATAAGTACCGCCGGGTTTACAACTTGGTGGCGCGAATTGGTCAAAACCCTCAACTTCCACCGGTGGGCGCAAAGATCTCCCTCAGCTATATTGCCATGCTGGCGGTTCAGGATGATGATAAAGTCGTCTTCGAATCACTGCTTGACAAAGTCCGGGGGTCTAACCGCAATCGGGGGAATGACTATGTGCTAGTCGGAATGCATGAGGATAATCCTCTGTCGTCCGTGCTTCAAAAACTCCATCCGATTACCTACCATAGCCGTTTTTTCACGGTCTTTTGGGAGGATGGTCGGCAGTTTTACGAAGCGCTTGACGGGAGGACTCCGCATGTCGAAGTCTCAAGCATGTAAGCGAGGTGGAAGGTGAACAAGCTAACGGGGCGTATCATCCCTATTTCGGAACTCTCTCAAGGGGATACCGTCACGATGTGGCGGTTGATGCAACGGTTCTACAAGCATGTCAGTTGGGCCATCTTCACGAAAGATTTGGCAGAGAAGGATTCTGTCATTTTGCTTCGTGAAGTGGCCACGGGCGACATCAAGGGCTTCTCGACGACGATGATTATCCAGACTGAGGTCGATGGCGTACAAATCGCCGCCGTCTTCTCTGGGGACACTATCATCGACAAGGAATTCTGGGGTGAGCTGGTTTTGGCCAAGCTCATGATCCAGTACCAACTCGAAGTTCTCGAGAGGTTCCAAGACCGAAACGTCTACTGGTTCCTGATTTCAAAGGGATACAAGACGTATCGGTATCTGCCGCTGTACTTCTGCAAGTTCTACCCGAGTTACTGCGAAGACACCCCTGCTTTCGAGCAGAGTGTCATCAATGAGCTCTCTAGGCTGAAGTTCGGTGACTGCTACGACGAATCGAGAGGTTTGATCGTTTTCGATGAACCCTCGGAATGTCTGAGGCCCGACGTTGCCCAGATTGATGACAAGTCGATGAAGAACCCTCATGTCCAGTACTTCGCCAAGAAGAACCCTGGACATCGTGAAGGTGACGAATTAGCGTGTCTGGCTCGAATCGCGCCGGACAACTTCAATCGGGCGTTCCTAAGGACGGTGAAGCAAGAATGAAACGAGCGGGAATTCTCCTAGCTAACGTTATCTGGATTGCTTCCTGCTTTTCGGGCTGGTTGCTTTTCAGACTTGCCAGTCTTTTTCCTGGAAAGATTCAGGAAAACGTTCTGCGCAAGATCTTAGGGCTGAATCAGGAAACTGAGTTCGGCCGAAACCACAATTTCGACAGGATCAAGAGCATTTCGGATTTTCGTCGATTAGTTCCGGTCGGGGACTACGGTTCTCACAAGAACTACATCACGGAGATCATGGGCGGTAAAGAGAACGTGTTGGTCGGCGAAGATATTCAGGTGTTGATGCCAACCAGCGGTTCTACTGGGGGTGTTAAGTACATTCCCTACACCGCTTCGCTCCAACGTCAGTTCCGTGCTGGAATCTCTCCGTGGCTGTTTTCGCTATACCTTCGGAATCCAAGGCTCTTTCTGGGCACTGCCTACTGGTCAATCACACCGGCGGGAAGTAAACAGGAGGAAACACCTTCTGGAATCCAAGTCGGTTACCAAAGCGACGGAGAGTATCTGGGCAAGACTGCCCAGCTGGTTCTAAACGCCGTTATGAACGCTCCAAGCGAAATCGGACAAATCTCGGAAATGGATAACGTGTTCTACGCGACGCTACTATTCCTACTCCGAGACAAAGACCTTGCACTGATTTCGGTCTGGAGCCCGACGTTCCTTACGGTGCTTCTTGATCGATTTACAGAGTGGGGAGGGTCAATTGTAGCCGACATCGAGTCTGGCACAGTTAACCTCCCCATCAAAGGAGATCAAGCAGTTGCCGAGAAACTGAAGGCAAAGACTTTCCCTGATCCAAAACGGGCAAGTGAAATTCGGACTAGGACATCAGTCTCTGGCCGAAAAATGGAGTGGACATTACTATGGCCCAAACTAAGAGTAATAAGCTGTTGGGCCGACGGAAGCTCCGAGAACTATTTGCCCGGGTTGCAATCACGTTTTCCAACGGTCTCAATACAACCCAAAGGCCTGTTGTCAACAGAGGGGATAGTTTCTTTCCCTCTCTGCGATGAGCCTGGTGCGGTACCGTCTATCAGATCCCATTTCTACGAGTTCTTAGAAGTCGGAACCAGCGCGGTTCCAAAACTTCTGATTGAGCTCGAGGTCGATGGGATATATGAGGTGGTACTGACCACTAGTGGGGGACTGTATCGTTACCGAACAAGCGATCTCGTTGAGGTCGTAGATATTCGGCGCGGTATTCCCAGACTAAGGTTTGTTGGACGAATCGGCAACGTCTCTGACCTGTTCGGTGAGAAACTTCACGAAGAACAGATTATTGAGGCGATGTCGGCTATAACTGTTCGGCAAAGGTCAAGACTGTCCTTCTGGATGGTTGCGCCTGATAAAGAGTGCTCAGGGGAAACCCACTACACCCTCTTTATCAAGCCGGCAGATCCTGACGGTACAGACGGATGCCGTGAGATTGCTGACGAACTCGAACGCAGTCTTCTCGTTAATCCCCACTACAAGTATGCGAGAGAGCTTGGCCAGCTCTCGAGCCTACGTGCTGTTCTAGTCGAAGAAGACTATCTTCGACGCTACACCGAAGGGTGTGTCCAACTGGGCCAGAGACTCGGGGACGTCAAGTTGACGTTTCTGAGGAAAGAATTCGGCTGGACGGAAAGGTTCCAGGAACCAATCACAACTGAGTCCGCAGTGTCCTCACCCCGACGCTGCACATAGCCTCCGACGCTGCAAAGCGTCGGAGGCTCTACTTTTTTGTGGATTAACCTAGTGTTCTTGCCGTTGGATTATCGGCTCAGGGTATGACCTAAGCAAGGCTATAACTTCGTCAACCACAGCGTACTAAATCGACATTATAAAAAATCACTCTTTGAACTCGGTTCTAATATTTTAGACACAAGTCTCTACTGTAAACTTTTCAAAAGCGGTATAATATATTCAATATGTCATCCAAGCTAAGCAGTTACATTGGTCGCCAGCTCCAGCTAGCGCGACAAAAGAAAGGGCTCACACAAGCTGAGGTTGCAGGGCATGCAGGCACAACTGTCAATCACTACGCCAAGATTGAGCGTGGCGAAGTAGTGCCATCACTTAAAACGTTAGAGAAGATAGTCAAAGCTCTCGGTGTGAAGTCGTCGGACGTTTTGTCTTTTTAGTCTTTTGGTGACTGGTTGTATTGATCGATAAACTTTTCAAAATCCAGCTTGGATGAGTCAGCCATAGTCTTGGCGACACTTTGCATTCGCTTCAGTAATCCAATCGCATATTCGCGATTAGCATTGTTTGGATCTTTGTATTTCAAATAATTGATAGTCTTCTCAATAACCCCTTCATTTTCTGCGAGGTTGCGGTCATTGAAATCAGTATTTTCGTCTAGCATATTTCTTCACGCCAATAAAATTAATCAGTATCTTGGCTTCTACGGATGATACCACTCTTCTCATTATCTCACAACTGTTACTGAATGATAGGAAGTTGAGGCTACCCTCATAAAACACTTCTCGGTCAAGGATGACCAGTTTACGGTGATGGTTAGTGGTATAAAGAACCGTGATGCCTAAATCTTGCATCACCTCAATAGCATTTAGTGCTTGATGGTAGTAATCGCCATCGTGTTCTATAGGATTGCGTGTATTCACGATGATAGTAACGTTACGTTTCCGTAAGCTAGCTAAAATAGGCAACAGGGCGTTCGTGCGTCTCGTAGTGATAAATGGACTTTCTATGATTAACTCTTGCTTGCAGTACTTCAAATCGCGTTCAAAAGCATCATAAAACGTATTCTGGTCGTAGAGTTGGGAGGATTTAAACATCTTTCTCCTCCAAATCAGCAAGGTAAACTTCGCCGTTTCGGTATTCTACGCCTAGTTCAACCAGTTTGGTGTATAGGGATATTAAATCATCAATCAACTTATGTGTAGTTTGGTGTTTCAGAAAAGTATACGCTGGCCCTCCAAACCGGTTATGCTTAAAACAGAGATATAATATCTCTGTTTTTTTGTTACAATCTATGTATGGACATACTGAAACAAGTATCGACTCTAAGATTACCATCAGGACAATATGCAATTTTTGGTAGCGGGCCAATGGCGTTACATGGAATAAGAGAATCACGTGATATTGATTTGATAGTTACAACTAATCTATATAATGAGTTACATCGTTCAGGATGGCAAGAAGAAGGAAGCGGGAGCAAAAAACATTTAGTAAGAGATAATATTGAAATATTTAGTAGTTGGGATTTTGATAACTATCATCCAATTCCCAAACAATTGATTAATGAAGCAGAAATAATAGATGGCGTAGCCGTTGTTCAATTGTCTGAAGTTATGAAATGGAAAAATGCATTTGGTAGAGAAAAAGATTTAGCGGATATTAAACTAATTCAGGATTATTTACTGACCGAAAAATAGTTCCAATAGACTCTACTACGGCCCTCCAAATTGGTTATGCTTAAAACAGAGATGATTTGTCTCTGTTTTTTGTTAGCAATTTGAGCTCAATTTGTGGTATTGTGTAGATACATATAATAAGGAGCAAACATGGGTACTGATGGCGAAAATGGAGTATATGATTGGCAAAAGGAAGGCGATATTGTTGGCGAACCTCAAAAGTTGCCAGAGTTAGAAGAATCTGTTGAAACTTTCGAATCAAAAATAGATGCGATGCTTACCAATTGCGTTAATAATCCTGACTATAGTGATTGGCCAAGCGACTATACTGAAGCAGTAAACACTTGGGGCTTGGAATGTTCGGAAGACGATGTCTATAGTTCTCTTAAAAGACTAGCGGCACAAGGTGTAATTGAATGGAAAGTTGATCATTACGAACCTAAAACAAACTAAAGCTAATCAATTTAACTCAATCGAAAAGTTGCGGACTATAGTTCCAATAGCCAACAATATGGCCCTCCAAACTAGTTTTGATTAAAAAAGACCTTTTCTAAGGCCTTTTTGTTATTATAGGATAGTGCAAAATATAATTAAATACAGGTCATATCAAACCTCTAATTTCCAAGACTTATTAGAATTTTTGTCTACTGTAGAAAAAGATTTTTATCCACCGCTATCAAAACGAACTACTTTAAGAAATTATTTACTAAGTGATCTAGTAGAAAATAGCTATACTTATTTAGCTTTATGCAATGATTCAATAATTGGGTTTATTAATCTTCAAATTAATGAACCAGCAAAAAATGATACTAATATAAATACTGTTGCCATTCACCCAAAATTTAGAAAAATGGGGATTGCTACACAATTAATGGGGAATGTAATTAATTTTGCCAAGACTAATGGCTTTGGATGTATAAAAACAAGAACCTGGTCCATAAATAATTCTGGACTTGGATTATATAAGAAGTTTGGATTCGAAGTAGATTACATAGTAAAAAATGATAGAGAAAATAATGTTGACAGCATTTATTTAGTCAATAAATTCACTTGATATCTAGTTGAGATTAGCTTGATGATTGCTCTCCATCTTATTTTTGCTAATATATATGGTTGAGTTATAATAAAAATTGATGACTTGGTTCTATTACACTTTACTTGCTGTTTTTTCATACTCTTTATACTACCTTTTCTCAAGAGTTTTTTTGAAATCTAAAGACAGCAACGTAGTCACTTATGCGATTTTATTTAATTTTGTATGTGCAACAATTTTAACGGTTTTAGCTGTTAGCAGGGGATTCGAATCATTAGACATTAAGAAATATGCCCCTAATCTTATATTAATGGCTATATTGTACGCTGCTGCTCAAATATTAATTTTCAAAGCTTCCAAATTGATTGAAGCTTCAGAATTGATAATTCTATCCGCGACTCGTGTATTGTGGACAATTGCTGGGGCTATGTTACTGCTGGGGGAAAGTTTTAACCTACAAAAAGCAGTTGGAGTATTTTTAATAATTTTTGCAGTTATATTTGTATCCTACAAGAAAAAACGCATGAAGCTAAATTGTGGCCATTGGTATGCAATACTGGCTGGATTTTGTTTAGGTATAGGTTTTGTTAATGATGCATATATACTTCAACATTCTGATGCAATGTCATACGGAGCAATAGTTTTTATATTGCCTTTGGTTTTAACGTTAATTGTCTATTCTTCGTCTTTGAATAAATTAAAAAAAGAAGTTACTGTAAAGTTGCTTTTCAAAAACTTGTTGCTGGGTGTTGTCTATTCAATCGGTGTTATTTCTTCATATCTTGCATATCAGAACGGGGGCAATGCGTCACAAATTGTTCCTATAGGACAATCAGTAGTAATCATAACCGTTATTTTAGCTGCGATTTTTTTGGGTGAGAGAAACAGTTTGCTTAAAAAGTTTGTAGCCGCTGGGTTTGTTACTATAGGTGTCTTTCTAATTAAATAACACAACCGATACTGTCTACATAGTTATTTAATATATTGCCTTCGATTATCATGAGACATAGTTGCGATTAATTCTAAGATGGCCCTCCAAATAATAAACTCCTATCTACGGTAGGAGTTTATTATTTGGAAGTGCTCAGTTGAACCTTGAATCCTCGACTGTCGGGGGTGAGAACTGCCAGTCGGCAGTTTGCAAGGCCGGAAGCCGGATGACGAACGTCACCGACTGAGGCGGGGTCGCGGAATTTTCTGAAAGAAAATATCTGTGACCAAGTCCCACCTGGCCCTCCAAATTCATTAAATCTGTATAGATTTAATCGAAATTTTATAAGGTATAATAGATATTATGAAATTACCAACTAAGCAAGCAACATTATTATTTCTTGTTAAAGATAAAAAAATACTTTTAGCCATGAAAAAGCGTGGCTTTGGTGTTGGCAGATTGAATGGGGTTGGCGGAAAACCTGATGGTAATGAATCTATAGAACAAACCGCAATTCGTGAATGCCAGGAAGAAATTGGTGTAACGCCAGATATTATCAAACATGTCGCTACACTAAACTTTTATTTTCCTATAAAAAAGTCAGATTGGAATCAGCAAGTTATGGTTTATTTTTGCACAAAATGGAAAGGTGATCCCGAAGAAACCGAAGAAATGAAACCAAGTTGGTTTGAGATTGGGGACATTCCTTATGATGATATGTGGAAAGATGATAAATACTGGTTACCTAAAGTAATTGATGGTAATTATGTTGATGCAGAATTTCATTTTGATGATAATGACGATGTTTTAAATTACAAAGTCAAAGTAAGAGCCTAGTAAATTAAACAAAAAGATTTTGATGAATGACTTTAGTCCTTGTGCTTGCAGTTTGTGTTTAAGGGCATAAAATATATCTCATGGATAAATTAGGTGAAGTTATTGACGCAAAGTTTGATGAAGCATTAGGAATAATGCTTGAAAAAGGGAATAATTCGGTTTTAACAGGAAAACCATTAATGGGTTCTGCACACGAAATTATTGGTTTGGATTGTGAAATCGGGCAACCAAACAGATATATTCTTTCCAGACCATGTATCGATGGTCACGATGTGAGTTTTGATTTAGGCGACTCCGAAACAGACGAAATTGATGGCACGTCTTGGATGGTTCAAATGCCTCGAAATTTGGGCGATAGGCGCAGAATGGAAGATTTGCCAGTTGAAGCAATGCACGGTGATATATTTATTGTTGACGGTGAAAAAGAAGTTATCCTTCGTATAGAAATGCTAGAACCTTTGGCAAAAACCGCAATTAAAGCAATTACTTTTGAATTAAGTGGACTTAGGGTTGCAGAAGACATGTCAAACTTTCTAAAAATTACAGAAATTCCAGAATTATAGGTTTATAATATAATTTATGGAAAAGATTGATTATAAAAAACAACTATCTGAATTTTATGGGGCCAAAGTTGGTAAACCGGTAACCGTAAAGGTTCCGAAAATTAATTATTTAATGATTGATGGGCATGGCGATCCAAACAAATCAAAGCAATATGTCGATGCCATTCAAACTCTGTATGCAGTCGCTTATACGATTAAATTTATGGTTAAAAAGGAGTTAGGCAAGGATTTTGGTGTTATGCCACTGGAAGGGTTGTGGTGGACAGAAAAAATGGCAGATTTTAAGGTTGACGATAAAAGTAATTGGCAGTGGACAGCCATGATTATGCAACCAGATTTTATTACCAAAGAAATGTTTGAACGTGCTGTTAAACAAGCGACTGAAAAGAAAAATCCCGTATCAATTGAAAAAATTCGTTTTGAAGCCTACGACGAAGGTCGCAGTGCTCAGGTGATTTACGTTGGGCCATATTCCGGCGAAGGTCCAACAATTATGAAATTACACGAATATATAATAGGGCAGGGCGGCAAGCTGGACGGAACAAACAAACATCATCACGAAATTTATTTGGGCGATCCACGTCGCACCGATCCATCGAAGCTAAAAACGATTATCCGGCAACCTTACTAAGACATTTTGGTATACTGTCTATATGCCAAGCTTTTTTAAATATTTGAGAAATATTTTTATTCCAATACCTAAACTTTATGTTGCTTTTGACTCTGGGGGTAGCAAAAAGCAGACGATTGTACTGTTGCATGGTATTGCCGCAACCTCAAAAACCTGGGATTTGTTGATTAAAGAGCTAGATGCTAAAAAGTTTCGTATTGTTGCCTTGGATCTACTGGGTTTTGGTCAATCTCCAAGGCCAACAGGTTATAAATATGACGCTGACGACCATATTGCATCTGTTCATAAAACCCTAAAAAAACTTAAAATACGCCAGCCATTTATTATTGTAGGACATTCTATGGGAGGAATAATTGCATCGCATTACGACGCAGTTTATTCTGCCAAAATAAAAGAAATGTTTTTATTGAGTTTGCCGATATATTTGGATGATAACATTCCTCAGACAATCATCACTCGTACACGCACCGATTTATACCTTGAAGCCTATAAATTTTTAGCTGAAAAAAAGGATTTTACGATTACAAATTCGCAACTTATTCGTAAAATATTGCTGATCAAAGATGGTATTGATGTCAACGAAAATAACTGGAATGGTTTTCGGTTGTCGTTAATGAATACGATAGTTAAACAAGACACATATGAGGAACTAAGCAATACAAAAATACCAGTACATATCGTCTACGGATCATTAGATGAGTTTTTAATTCAAGAAAGTATTAAGAAACTTGAGGTATTAAATAAGGTCAATGTTTCCAAAATTGACGGGGTTGATCATATCATCGGCAAGCGATTTGCACATGTATTAGCTGATATGATTATCGGCAAAAAATAATTATTTCTTGATTACTTTATCGGGCAGATATTTTGAGAATAACAAAGATAGTAGAGACAGGAATGTTAAAACTAGCATAGATCTTTTTAGTGATGCCATTTGTGCGTTCGAATAGTAATCAGATATTTCAGTAGCTTCAGATTGAGATAGACCTTTATCGACTGAATATTTATAGACCTGGTTTTTATTAACAACTGATAAACCAGACTTAGAGTTATCTGATATATATTGTTTGACGTCACTAGGCAAGGTACTGGAGGCGCTGGTTGCACCGGTGACAAAACCTGTAGTCAATGAGGCTATAAGAACCGAACCGATGAGTGCCGTGCCTAGTGATGAACCCAAATTCTGGAATGTTCCCTGCAGACCACCTGCTTCTGATGACTGAGTATCTTCAACTGATGATAAAATAACATTTCCAATTTGTGAAGCCATTAATCCCATACCACCACCGACAAGGAACATCCCGATTTGGAATATTGTGTCTTTTAAGTCTGGCCCAATCGACAACATTAGAGCGAGCAAACCGACAACGATTAAATATTTTCCGGTAACAATAATTCTTTTAGGCGAATATTTGCTGACTAGTCGTGCCCCAAAAAGTGAGAATAGAACTAATGCAATCGAAAGAGGCAATATTTTTAGGCCGGTTGAAAGGGCATCTAGGCCCAATGTCATCTGTAGGTAGACTGGTAGAATAAAAAACAAACCGCCTGTTAGCAAATACTGAATTGTTATGTTTGATATGCCAGATCGTAGGGCGGGGATACGTAGCATTGATACATCTAGCAATGGAGAATTGTTCTTTGATTTAAGTTTGATTTGGCGTTGAACGAAAAACCACAATATCCCAACTCCAATTGCGATCATAAACGGCACAACCGAAAACCCAAATGGTGTGAATGACTGGCCATTGATTGTTGGCGCCGACAGTGGTTCGATCCATCCCCAGGTTTTTGATTGTAAAATTGCCAGAATTATCATAAATATACCACTTACTGAAAGTAATACACTTGGAATGTCGAGTCTTGGTTTTTCTTTGACTTCGATGTCTTTGATTTTACTGGCAAAGAATATCAAAATGATCAGTACAATTACTGTTTCGGCTGCAAAAACGTAGCGCCATGAAAGGTAAGTAGTAACTGCACCACCAATCAGTGGTCCAGCGGCAGCAGCGGCACCTGAGACTGCACCAAGAATACTATAGGCTACAACTCTGTCTTTGCCTTTATAATTTGCCGCAACCAACGCAACAATAGCAGGAATTACAAGGACTGCACCTAGGCCCTCAACAAATGACCAACCCAGCACAAGCATCGGTAATCCAAATGATAATGATGTGATGAATGATCCAATCCCATAAATAAATAAGCCGATTTTAAAGGCTTTTAATCTTCCCCAAATGTCACCAAATTTTCCACCAGTTAACATAAAAGCGGCCATAACCAAGGTATAAAAAGTTATCGCAACTTGTAATCCGGAAACACTAGTATGCAAATCAGCCACTATCTCTGAAATTGAAACGTTCATAACAGTGCTATCAAGCACCATAATAAACTGAGCACATGCCAGTACAGCAACAACCATCCATTTCTTCATTGTATTAGTATAGTACTAATGACCGATAAACTGAATATCAATACATAATTTTTTGATTTGACTATCGATATGGAAAAGATGATATTATTAGATACAGACAAATGAAAAAATAATCTGTATACTGGCGAAACAGAAGAGTAATAAATTATATGGCTATTGACAAAAAACTAAACGCAAATGGTTTTCAGCTAATGAATCAACTAGCGGCTGCCAAAGTTGCTGGAAAAAAAGAGCAAATAGGGCAACTGATAAATGTTGCTGGAGTTGGGGGATTAGTGTCGGTTGCCTATGAGCAACTTCGTAATGCGGCCGAATATGCGCAGGAACATTTGCTGATTCAAAACGCAATTCGTCGGTTTTTTGTGCGCAGCATTTCTTTTCATAGTCATAGCCCTGTCGGCAAAACAACAGCCGAAGAGTTGATAATAGAATTGACACAGTCTGGTTATATCAAAAATAATACTCAACCAGTTGAAATTATTAGTCAACTTGGTCGAATAATAAAAAAACATTACGATAATTATTGGAAATTAAAAGTATCTGGGATAGACGAAAATATTGCTCGCGATTGGACACTTGATCTGTTGTCGATTGGGTGCGAAAATGTGCTAGGTGAAGATGTTGTTCAGACAATATATCTGCAGTTTGCATATCATCACTACAAATCTATTCTTCACAAAAGGTCTTTTGTATCCAGTAGGTCATCTGATGCAAATTTTGATGTCAGTTTATACATTGCGGTTCATAGGGCTTTGTTGAAATCTGATTTATCTGCAGTTAGATTCGATATGCAAAAACTGTATAAAGTGTCTGATGAAAATATAAATGAATACGCCCAGTTTCATCAAAATGTTGACGACATGTTCAGTTCAGAACTGACAAACAAAATTACAATGCATATAAATAAATATGGTGCTCCACTTAGAATTCTGCGGAGCATGATCCAGGACGATGAAAAAATTAGCGAAGAATTAGTTGATAGCGAACGTTTTGAAAGAGCCTACGGCGAACAAATTAAAAAAGAATACAAAAAAGCGGAGTCGAAACTAAATAAAGGTTTGATAAAAAGTATTTTATTCTTGCTAATTACAAAAACTTTAATTGGTTTGGCTCTTGAGGTTCCCTATGATTTATTGACAATTGGCACGGTATTGATGGTCCCGTTATTTATCAATCTGTTTACACCAATTGTATATCTAGTAATATTAAGGTTTGGATTTAAATTTCCAGGTACGGCTAATTCAAGAGCTATGCGATTATATTCAGACGACATGTTGTACGGTGATCAGTCTCAGACGAGTCTATATCCGGCCGTGAAAAACAAAAAATATCCTATTGGTTTTTCAATCGCCTATGCCGTATTGTCATTGATTATTTTTGCATTAGTGATAAATATCCTAATAACGCTGGGCTTTAATTTCTTGCAAATTATTATTTTCTTTGTATTCCTCGCAACGGCAAGTTTCTTGGGCTTTAGATTATCGCGAATCGTACGAGAGATAGAACTAGTTGTGGCAAAATCGGGTTTTATCACGACTATTCAGGAATTATTATTTGCTCCGTTCACTTTTATGGGCAAATGGATATCTGATAAATATCAAAAATTGAATGTGGTAGCACTAGTCTTGGATACATTGATTGAATTACCGCTTAAAACAGCCCTTCGTTTAATTAGACAGTGGACTGGCTTTTTAGACGATAAAAAGGACGAGTTTTAGTCGATAACCAAGATACCAAGCAATGATTTTAGTTTGTTTGCGGGGTCTTTGAACGTATAGCCGTCGTTCGCTTTGACATGATAATAACTATGATTATACTCGATGTTATTTAATTGATTGGCGTCATAAATCATCCAGATATCAACTTTTTTTTGTGGACGTTCGAGACACATCGGTTTCCATTTATGAAAGCCTTCTAGCACTGATAATGTCATAGGCCTTTTTGCAACACATCCATAACCGAATAGATCGATAGTCCGGTCATTAACTTTTATCTCATTTTTATTTTCTAAGGCATATCTATCCGAACCAGTGTCGACAATTGTCTGAATCAATTTTTCTTTTGAGATATCGTGTTTTTCTGATTGGATTCCTCTAATAACAACTTTTTTATTGGCAAATTTATCAATTAGTATGCCATCGAGGCATTGACTCACTTTATCTAAATCCAAATTATTAAAATTATAATCTGAGCAGGAAATGTGTTCAATAATAGTATTCATCAAGCATCAATCACAGAGTCGGCCAGCTTTGCAATATCAGGCGCTATGCCTTCACCATTCCAGGTCCATGAGTTGATTTCAGGCATATCGGTGCCATGAGCTTTTGCGTATTCGATATTTTCAGTAATCTTTTTTTGATATTTGATGATGATATTTTGAGCCATTTCTTTCGGCATACGATCAGCAGCGGCCAACTTTTCAAAAACAGCAATCAACAGATGATAACGACTGGTCAAATTACGTACTTGCATATCAAATGGCGTCGTGGTGCTGCCATGTTCGATGTATCCGCGGACATCAAAACGTCTGGTATCGACGTCGTAATTGAAAAAGATTGACTTGATGGTTTCTGGATAACCATGGAAGGTGATTATGACCGGCTTATCTGTCGTGAAGTTTCGATTAAATTCTTGTTCGGATACATATTCACCATATCGGCCGATGCCGTGGCTGTGCCTACCACTAGTAAGTGAGCTTATATTGACGAAACGTAGTCGAGCCTCCGGATATTCCTTTTTGACCAAACTGATTGCGGCCAGGGCTTCCTTTGTCGGATAATCGCCGATGCCTGCCAATATAACGTCAGGATTTAGATCGCTGGCAAAGTCCCAGGTCATAATACATTCATCATATTGTTTTTTGGCCAAGTCGGTTGTTAGCCAGCGAGGTTCAAGGGTTTTGCCGGCAACCATAACATTCACTTTACGGATTGAACTTAGCATTTTTTCTAGGATTACTAATACCGTATTGCCATCACTTGGGAAATAGACGTCGCAAAAATTACCCTGTCGTCTGAGCGTGTCGTCAATAAAGCCGGGGTTTTGATGGCTGAACCCATTATGGTCTTGTCTCCATCCTGAACTGGTCAATATGTAGTTAAGTGATGGAAAATCACCGTGCCAATCAAATTGATCCATGTGTTTTAGAAATTTTACGTATTGATCAACCATACTACTAACTATAGGTAAAAATGCTTCATAACTGGCGAATACTATATGACGGCCAGTTAAGGCATACCCTTGAGACAAGCCCTGTAAGTTATGCTCACTTAGCATTTCCATGACGCGACCGTCTGTTGCCATGTCTTTGTCCCATTTTTCGAGAGGCCAAACCCAGGCGCGACTGGCTTCGCCAAAAATTGCGTCAAGCTTGTTAGAGTATGTTTCATCAGGTGAAAAAAACCGAAAATTTTTAGATTCTTTATTAAGTTTGAATACTTCTTGTAGATAAAGGCCAACACGTCTCATGCCAGATGATCCAATTGTACCTGGTTTTTTTGCGTCTTCTGCAAATTGATCGGCTGGAGGTAATTTTAGAGGTCTATAGACTGCATTGCCACCACGAGCGTGTTTGTTCATGCCCATACATTGTTCGAAGTCGGGTATGATGTTTTTTATAAAATCACCAAAACCATGTTCACGGTCGAATAATTCATTAAATTTATATGATTTCAGCCAATCCTCCAGCATTTTTAATTGTTCAGGATTGGTTTTTGCTTCGGCCAGAACTACTTGGTGAGAAAGACAATTGCCTTCTATTTTTTGGCCATTTAATTCTTTGACGCCAGTCCAACCTTTTAGGGTTCGCATGATTATCATAGGCATTCTGGGAGCAATAATCTCTTTGTCAGATTCTTTGATGTCCCAGATTAATTGGTGTGCCCACTGCAAAGCTTCTTCCATTTGCTGATCCAGATTATCCCCACTGACTAGGCGTGGTTCGTAACCGTAGCCCCAGAATAAAGATTTGAGTTCATCGTCACTCATACGTCCAAAGACAGTCGGAGCCGAAATCTTGTATCCATTTAGGTGCAAAATAGGTAGTACTGTGCCATTTATTTTTGGGTCAATTAACTTATTTAGGTGCCAGGCACCAGCCGCAGGACCTGTTTCGGCTTCACCATCGCCAACAAGGCAGGCAACAATCAAATTGCGATTATCCAAAATAGCTCCATACGATGTCGCTAATGAATAACCTAACTCGCCACCTTCCAATATAACTCCAGGAGTACCTGGGTTGCTATGACTTGGGAAACCATAAGGCCAACTAAAATTGCGACATATATAACCGATACCGTCATAGGTATGTTTGGCTTTGGGATAGAATTTTTCTAATGTACCTTCTAAAAACAAGTTTGCCTGGAGTGAGGGGAAAGCATGTCCAGGACCAAGTACAAACATCATTTCTTGGCCAGTCTTTTTGATGAGTTTATTCAGATGGGAATAGATAAGGTTCACTCCTGGGCCAGAACCCCAGTGGCCTAATAATCTGGGTTTTATATCTTCTGGTTTCAATGGTCTTTCTAATAAAAAATTATCCTGCAAAAATATTTGTGCAGCTGTTAAATAATTTGTGGCACGTCGAAATTGCTCGAAATCAGTAATTTGCCCATCCTCATTATCATTCATACTTATGTTTAATTGTATAGTAGCGGTTATTGTTTGTAAAACAAATAATTTTAACTCTGAGCTTATATCTGTTAGACTTGTATAGTTAGGATTATAAAATGAGTAAGATTTTAGATGGTTTAGAATTAGCTAGTTATATAAAAGAACGCCAATTAAAACAAGTGCGGTCATTGCGTCAATCATGGAAAATTATTCCACGCTTGGCAATTATTCGAATGGGGGATGATGCGGTAACTGATAAATATACACAGTTAAAGTCAATTTACGGTGAAGATATTATGGTTGATGTTGATATCTATAATCCAATTCCAACAGAATTATTAGGTCAAATAAAATCACTAAATGATGAGGACAGTGTACATGGTATTATCATACAATTACCACTAGCAGATAAAACTTTGACTGAAGATGCTATTAATTCTGTATTGGCGTCAAAAGATGTTGATGGGCTAGGGGATAATTCATTGTTTACTCCCGCGACAGCCATGGCGATTGATTGGCTACTTGCTGGCTACAATATTAATTTGGTCGATAAAAAGATTGCAATTGTCGGCAAAGGACGTCTTGTCGGTGCGCCTCTGGCAAAGTTGTGGAAAAGTTCTGGATTTGATGTCACGATTTGTGACACTAAAACAGCTGATTTGGCATTAGCGTTAAAACCTATGAATATTATTGTATCTGCTACAGGTATTCCTGGATTAATCAAGAGCAGTATGATTAGGGCGGATGCAGCGGTAGTAGATGCAGGTACTGCATCCGAGCAGGGGATGATTGTAGGTGATTTGGCCGATGACGTGCGCGAACGACCGGATTTATCAATTACGCCAATAATTGGCGGAGTCGGCCCATTAACAGTTACGGCTTTATTTGATAATGTTATTTCTGCTGCAAGAAAAGTTGCCGATCAAAAAGGCCAATCAGATATCTAAAATATTTTTTTTAAATCTTTGATGTTTATATATTCGACTAGGAAATTCAATTCCCGAGGTAGTTCAGCTGAAATAAATTCTTTTAATATATAAATTTTCTTTTTATTAAAATATTGAGCACAGGCTATTTCTTTCATTGCACCCCAGGCAAAGCCAATACATATAAAGATATCGCATTGTCGGTTGAATTCGTTAGCTTGTATATCCCAATCACGGCAGTCGATTATTTCGCCAATTTCGATATTCAGATAGTCTTTGTGGCTTTCTTCCTGAGTTGGGATGACTAACCAGACCTTTTTACCGCCAAATTCAACATATTTTTTACCGAAATGCTCTAAAAGTGATTCTTTATCAGCTGTCAGAACGATTTCATTGTTACTTTTTGCGATAATTTCGGCAATATTATCAATCAGACGTTTTCGTTCATCAATATTTGCTCCATAAATTTTATTCGGGCCGATTATTCCAATTTTTATCATGTCAATATTATAGCTTAAACCATGACTTTTAGCTTTTAGAGCTTTTAGAGGGCGTTCCTCTATAGGTGTTATTTCGTGCTTTTAGAGGGCGTTCCTCTATAGGTGTTATTTCGTGACACTTTTATTATAAGCTAAATTTAAGTTATAATATTAGTATGCCATCAAGAAATGTTAAAAAAGAACAAGCACCTGATTCGTATTATCATGTTTACGTAAGGGGTGGCAACAAACAAAAAATATTTATCGATGACGCTGATTACAAATATTTTCTAAAATTATTTGATCGATATTTGTCGCAAACACCGGTAATCAGCAAAACAAACGAAGTCTATCCGAATTTTCAAAACAAAATTGAGATTTTGGCATATTGCTTGATGAAAAACCATTTTCATATCCTTGTTTACCAATATGACGTGCCATTTTTAGAAAAGTTTATGCGTAGCATCATGATCAGTTATAGTAGATATTTTAATCTAAAATATAAAAGGACCGGGCCTATATACGAAAACCGATATAAAGCAGTTAGAATTGATCAAAATACTTATCTACAGCATGTTTCTAGATATATTCACCTAAATCCGAGAGTCTGGGAACGATATAGGTATTCAAGTCTACGGTACTATCGGGACGAAAATGTCCTATTTTGGCTAAATACAAATCGAATTCTAGAACAGTTTACCTCGAAGCAAAAATATCTAGAATTCGTTTCAGATTATGAAGAAATGCACGATACACTAGGCGAAATACAACATCAGTTAGCGGATAAATAAAAGAAGCACAAAATAACACCTATAGAGGAACGCCCTCTAACAGAGTGGGGAATAATGTGTATCAATTAGGCAATGTTTAGGGCTTCTTTGACGCGAGCTACAACCTGTTTTGGTGTTAGATTGGCTTTTACGATATAGCTGTGGATGCCTAAATCGCGGAGTTTTTTTGGTGATTCTTCTTCGCCCATATTTGTCAGAATTATTACTGGGATGTTTTTACCCCACTCATTTTTTCGAATAATTTCTAATGCATCGGCACCACCCATTTCTGGCATTTGCAAATCAAGTAGTATAAGGTCAGGCAAGAATGATTCGACTAATTCAACACCAAGTTTTCCATTAGTTGCCAGTTGAACATCAAATCCATCAGCTTCGAATTTTGTGCGGTACATTTGGCTGATAACCGGGTCATCTTCGATAATAGCGATTTTTGTCATACTTTGATGTTATAATAAATAACGAATAATTACCATAGAAGGTATATCAAAAATCTTCTTAAAAACAAACGGGGTACAAATGTCTGACACCAACCTAAAAGAAAAGCTATCTGAAATAAGTGGACTAGTTATGCCCGTTATCGAAGAATTATTAACTCAAAATGTCGAAGAGCATAACTCTGAACTAGTTGTTTATCAATGTAAAGTTGGTGGCAAAAGAATTAGGCCATCGCTGGTGGTTTTAAGTGGTCAAGTGTTTGGGGCTGGTATAAATGAATTGCTATATCCTGCGGCGTCAATCGAAATATTACATAACTCGACATTGGTTATCGATGATATTATTGATCACTCAGAATTTAGACGAGACGAACCGACTGTTTGGAATAAATATGGCAAATCAATCGCTGAGTGTACCGCTTTTGACTATTTGGCTGCCGTCTATGAGGGTATAAATCACGTAAATAACAGTTCAAAACTAATTGATTTATATAGTAAAACATTAAAAACTATTATTGACGGTGAAATTAAGGACATTTTATTTGAACGTTCCGGTCGTGAAGACGAAGATTATGTTGTAAAGAATAGATATCAAACAATCACCAAAGACGACTATTTTAAAATGATTGGTCAAAAAACAGCAGTCCTATTGCAAGCTTGCTGTAA